>JAAZJD010000015.1 GCA_012800525.1 Clostridiales bacterium | reverse complement strand
TAAAATTATTGTATTCAAGGGATATATGCAATTTCTACGAACTCAAATGTTAATTGGTCAAGAAGCTTTAGAGAAACTCAGCAATTCTCATGTAGCAGTTTTTGGTGTTGGTGGAGTTGGTGGCTTTGTAGTAGAAGCATTAGCAAGAGCTGGTATTGGACACATTTATATATTTGATTTTGATAAAATTGATATTACAAATATTAATAGGCAAATTATAGCAACACATAAAACAATAGGCTTAAAAAAAGTTGATGTTTTAAAAGAGAGGGTATTAGACATTAACCCTACTTGCAAAGTGGAAGCTTTTGATATATTTTATGATGAGTCGAATGCTAACAATTATAAACTAGATAAATATAACTATATTATTGATGCTATTGATAGTGTTAAAAGCAAAACTCTTCTAATAAAAAAAGCTTATGAAGCAAATAAAAAAATTATTTCTGCAATGGGTGCTGGCAACAAAATTTCACCGACTTTATTTGAAATTTCTACTATATCTAAGACCTCTGTATGCCCTCTTGCAAGAATCATGAGAAAAAAACTAAAAGATTTAGGTATTACTGATTTAAAAGTTGTTTATAGCAAAGAAAAGCCTGTGACAACTGAGCAAAGTCAACCAGGCAGCATGCCCTATGCACCAGCCATTATGGGACTCATAATATCAAGTGAAGTTATTAAAGATTTAATACAAGATGATAAAAAATGACTTAAAGGAGTGGCAAATGAAAGATACAATAATATTTGACTTAGATGGAACATTGATTAACACGCTACCAGATTTAGCTAATGCACTCAACTACACTCTTGTATCATTAGGAAGAGATGCCATTCCTTATGAGACTGTTCAATCTTTGGTTGGAAGAGGATTTGAAAGACTTATAATAGCTGCTTTTGGCGAAATAAAAGAGCTTGAAAAAGCAACTTGGCTCTTTAAAACATATTATGCGCACAGTAATCATGTTAAATCTAAACCATATAATGGAATTTGCGAACTACTTCAAGAACTTAAAAGAAAAAACTATAAAATTGGTGTATGCACAAATAAAGGACATCGTGATGCTGTCGTTATTTTAAATCATTTTTTTCCGAATGCTTTTGACTATATCTTAGGTGAAGCACCAAAAATAAAAATGAAACCTGAGCCAGATATGCTTTTACATGTTATAGATAAAGTTGGAGGAAAACCTGAAAATGCGGTTTTCTTAGGTGACAGTAGAGTTGATTATCATACTTCCCTTGCAGCAAATGTTATGGATGTTTCGGTAACATGGGGATTTGAACTAAAGGAAGTTATTGCACAAGATGGAGCAACAAGATTCATTGATCACCCTCACGATTTATGGAAATTAATAAAATAATAATTTGAAGTTTCCTCCAATGTGAACATATTTTTTGCCGATTTAACCCTATCCGTTTAATCTTTTTAGCAAAAAACGACTATTTTTGTCCCTTTAATAATTTAATATTTTCACTAATTAATCAATATTTCATTGCTTCAACTTCATATTGATAATGTATTATATAATTAAGCGAAGGAATAAAAACCATCGCACGCTTGCTGGTTATAGCAGTAAAATGAAACTTAATAAATAACCATCCTCATGAATTATTTATTTTTATTTAATCTCAATCCCTCCTCCACAAACAAAGAGCCGAGCAAGCGGGCTCTTTTTTTATATGTAAATTTAGCTTTTTGAAAACTTAAAAACTATTTACTCAATATCACTTTCTTTAATTTTAGGAAGTTCTATATAAAAAGTTGAACCTTCGCCTTTAGAGGTAATTACCCCATAAACTCCACCTGGATGTAAACCCATAACACCTTTTACTATGGAAAGACCAAGTCCTGTTCCAACATCTGCCCTCTTATGAGCTTTTTCTGATTTATAATATCTATCCCAAATTCTTGGCAAAATATCTACATCAATACCTTCGCCGTTATCAATAACTTCTATTCGTACTTTATCTTTTGTTGAGGTTTCTTTTAAAATAACTAGTTTATCATCACCAGAATACGTAACAGCATTGTTTATCAAATTATATACAACTTGCAAAATCTTTACTTGATCAGCATAGACAAATGCCTTTTCATCATCAGCTTGAAACTCTAGTATGTATCCTAAATTCCCTAGCAGTTTTGAGTGTCTTTCATACAAAACCTTCATTTCTTCAACTATATCAAAATATTCTAAGTTTAATGTTCTTTCACTTTGATTAAGCTTGGATAAATCTAACATATCAGAAACTAAATTTGTAATTCTATCTATTTCGCCTATGACAACTGCAAAGTTCTCAGGTGTAGCTTCCCCTGGCAAATCTCTCATTAATTCGCTATATCCCTTTATCAATGCAAGAGGGGTTCTAAGGTCATGCGAAATGTTAGATATTAACTCTTTCCTATACTTATCTAAAGCAGTAATTTCAGCTTGAGCATAATTTAGAGTTTCTTTTAGCTCTATAATTTCCCTATAACCTTTTCCTTCAAAGCCTATTTCTACTTCTTCAGTTGTCAAGTGCTTTGCAGATTCATTTAAATCTATTATAGGCATTGCAACATATTGCCCGATTATATATGAAATGCCCAGTGACATTACAATCAAAATTGCAGAAACAATTCCAAGTTGCTTTAAAGCTATATTTAATTCCCTCTTTGTTGATGACACAGGACATTGTACTATAACTGCATATTCTTCACCATCACTTGCTTTTATTATAGTTGACTGAATCAAAAATGATCTAACAATAGAATCTTCTATAAAAATATGCTGTTCTCGCTCAAAGTATCCACCGTGGTCTTTTGCTTCTCTAAAAAACATTCCCTGTTTATCACCATATCCTATTTCAGTATTTGCATGAACCGTATAACTTGCACGACTATTCCCATCAGAATCAACAACTGCTATATTTACCAAATGTTCATTTGCTAATCTTTTAACTAATATGGCAAATTGCGCATTTTCACTTTTTATGCTATTTATATTTTCAGAAATAATTCTTGTTGCTCTTTTTGAGTCATTTTTTGCGGATTCACCATAAAACAACTCAAGAAAACCAATATTAAATGCCCATAACACTACAAGCATTAATAAAGTACTGATAGCAATATAAATAGCTATCTTTTTTTTAATATCTAATGTTTTTTTTGGTTTTAGCAAATCTCTACTCATGCTTTATACATCTATTATATAACAAGATTCTATTAAAAAACCTTCAAAGCATAAATCTTTGAAGGCTTTTTTCTTTGTTTATATAAAATTCTTATTGTTCTTCATCCTCTGGACATTCTGTTGCATCAGATTCAAAGCGATACCCTAATCCCCTAATAGTTACTATCATAGGTGCACAAGCCCCTAAACTTTTGCGCAATAATTTTATATGGGTATCTAGAGTTCTATCGTCACCGAAATATCCATATCCCCAAACTTCAGTCAACAATTTTTCTCGAGACAATGCAACACCATTATTCTTGATAAAAAAGGATAAAAGATCATATTCTTTTGGGGATAAATTTACCCGCTCACCATCTATATATACAATTCTTGCCTTGAAATCTATTTTTAGCTTACCTGCCTCAAAAATATCACCAACATCTTGGGAGCCTGCTCGACTTAATACTGCCTTGACCCTTAGCATTAACTCTGTTGCTGAAAAAGGTTTTGTAACATAATCATCTATCCCTATTTCAAAGGCATTGATTTTGTCGTATGCTTCAGATTTAGCAGACAACATAATCACTGGTATATTAGAAAATTCTCTAATTCTTCTGACGGCTGTAAATCCATCCAACTCTGGCATCATAACATCCATTATAACTAAATCATATTTATTGTTTTTTACCTTTTCGATAGCACTAAAACCATCTGACGTTTCATCTATCTCAAAACCATTAAAAACAGCATATTTTTTAACAACTTCTCTAATACCATGTTCATCATCAACAATCAATATTTTTTTCATTACTACCCCCTAAGGACAAACAAAACTATTTTTGCTCATATTTATTATATCATTTTAAAATATTACTTGCATAGTCTACATATTTGTTTTTTTGTTACAGTACAAATCTCAAAAATATTTCTTTAGATATCAAATTCTATTAATTTATATCATTACCTTGTCTTTGTTTTAACTTTAAAATAACTGGGATTGTATCAGTTTGTCCACTTCTTCTAACTTCAATGTTAATAGTAGAGCCTGCTTTTTTGGTTTTCAAATATTCTATCCAATCTGCTTCCGTTTTAATTTCAAAACCACCCGCTTTAACTATATAATCATTGACAACTAATGAAGTATCTTCTATTTTATCAACATTGATTTTAGCAACATACAAACCTACATGAGGCCTATCTTCACCTGGATTATCAACTTGAGAAAATTCAACACCATACAATTCAGGGCGCCCAGATACATTTCTTTTTTCTATTAAATCATCTACAATATTTCGCACTTCAAAAGCTGGAATTACATAGCCTGCAGTTTCATCTTCAGTACCCATTCCATAAATCATTCCTGCAAAATTACCGTTTAGATCTGCTATAAATCCACCTGACAAACCATGATACAACGGTATGTCTTGAGTTCTAATTACAATATTTTCTATCTCATAACATTCCCCATAACCAAAATCTTTTTCTTTTTGCATTTTATTGTGAGTTACAGTCGCTCTAATTGCAGCACCTGCAGCAGAATGTGCAGAACCTGTTTGTCCAATTATTAAAATATTTTCCGTTTTATCAATATCAGTTTCTCTTATGTTAATTTGACTTGATTTTGTGTTTAATGGTTGACCGTTTGAATCTTTTAACATTATTACAGCAATATCACTCATTTCATCCCCACGGATATCACTAGAATAAAAAACTTCCCCATTGCTTAGCTTAACCTTTACTTGATTTGCTTTTTCTATGACATGATAGCAAGTAATTATCGCGCCTTTATTGTCATAAACAAAACCGCTCCCTGATTGTTGCGTTGTTTCATTAGTAATAACAACAGAACTCGCACTTGCGATTTCAGCTGCAGCACTAATTTCTGAAATTTCTGAATCCCCAGATTTAACATTAACAATTCTTTCTGCAACATTACCTTCTCGAGAAGGCACCCCATATTTTGTTTCAAAAGTCTTCATCCCTAAAAAAAAGGAGCCTATTGCTATTGCAGTAATAAATAAAATCATAAAAACAACTGTGCCAATAGGCATGTGAGCCTTAGCTCGAGCCCTTGGTTTTGGGTAACGAACATTTGAAACTTGTTCATAACGGTATTTATTGTTTCCGTATTTGTATCTGTCGTTTCTATCGTACATAAAAAATCTCACACATGTGCACATGCAGTTTAAAATTTTATATATGAGGCCTACTGCACACACTACTTAATATAAACTTAACATATTAAAAAAGCAAATTGCATAAAAAACAAGAAAATAATATTTTATTTAACTTAAAAACACAAAAAAAACACAAAACCATATACTTTAGTAAAATTTTGCGTTTTTTTAACATCAAACTTTTTTAAATTAATTTAAATCAATACATTTATCTACCTGGATAAAAGATTTTTTTATAATCTAAAATGCTTTCTTTAATAATATCTTTAGCTTCTTCTGCATTTCCAACTTTCATAACTGCGGTCTTTTTACCTTCTAAACTTTTGTATACGGTGAAAAAATGGGTATATTCTTCAATTAAATGAGGGGGGATATCATCAATATCTTTATATCCTCTAAATGAAGGGTCTTCAAAAGGAACTGCAAGTATTTTACAGTCTAGCTCACCACCATCCATCATGGTAATTACACCAATCGGATAACAACGCACCATTGCCATTGGGACTATGGGTTCACTACATAAAACTAAGACATCAAGGGGATCATAATCTTCCGTATGAGTTCTTGGAATAAACCCATAATTTGCTGGATAATGAGTAGAAGTATACAAAATTCTATCGAGAATCAAATACCCTGACTGTTTATCAAGTTCATACTTATTTTTACTACCCTTTGGTATTTCAATAACCGCCAAGAAATCATCTGGCTTTATTCTTTCTTCAGATATACTATGCCAAATCATTTAACACTCCTTTTTTACTATATTATTATCTTATTAAACTACAAGAGAAACAAAATTAAGACCTTTTTATGCTAAAAACTTTTAATCTTATTCCTTTTTCTTTTTTGTGGCTACTGTAGATTTTGCTTTAAGTGAATCACGTATTTCTTCTAGCAATACTTTAATATCAGCAGCATCTTGTGATGTCATCCCATCTACAGTTTTTTCAGCTACGACTAAAACTTCTTCTGCATTTTCTTCTTCATTTGCTACTTTTTCTGCTTCTTCAGCTGCTAATTTAGCCGCTTCTTCAGCTGCATGCTTAGCCTTTAATTCTTCAGCTGCGTTTTTAAGTTTCATAATAACTCTTATAAACATAAAAATACAAAAAGCTATTATTACAAAGTCAATTATTGTCTGTATAAAATTACCATATCTAAACTCTACGGCAGGTTTAACAACTGTGACTACCCCTTCAACTGTTTCTGTAACAGCTTCTCTTAAAGTCACCTTTGCTTCAGCTATATTGAATCCACCAATCATTATACCAATAATTGGCATAATGATATCTGCAACTAAACTGCTAATAATTTTACCAAATGCCCCACCAATTACAACACCAACTGCCATATCGAGGACATTGCCACGTGTTGCAAAATCTTTGAAATCCTTAAAAAACGTGCTTTTTTTTCTTGATTTTTTTTCTTTCTTTGCCATGTTTTTTCTCCTAAATATCTCTATTTTTATTACAATGTATTTTAACATACTTTGAGTTTAATTAATGTGTTTTTTTGTTGATATTATCAAATATCGCACAATTCCATATTTTAAAAGTGTTTTTTATTCAATCTCATCGAGATATGTGGCTTGCATATCTGCTATATGAGTAAGAACAGCCAAAGGGCATTTTTCAAATGCTTGCCCTAGTTTTGTAAAGCTTCTTGCCAATCTTTCATCATATGCTCCCATATGCCAATTTATTGCAAGTGCTTCATCCCCACTTAGCTTTATAAATTGACTAATCATAAAAACTGATTTTTCACCATGTCCAAAGGGAAATTTTTCATCAACAGTATAATATGGCTCTTTAGTCCAAGACCCATCTATTTGTTTAACATTTCGATGACTTACTGTATAGTAATTTGCTTTACAAATATCATGCAACAAAGCACAAATTGCTATACTTTCCTGGCTAATATTATTTTTAATTATAGCTTTTTCATTTGCAACTAGCATTTTAAGTCTATGATAGACATTTAAACTATGCATCACTAAACCACCTTTTTCAGCTAAATGGAATCTTGTCGATGCTGGAGCATCAAAAAAATCACTTTTATTTTCTAAATAATCTAGCATCGCATCAGCTCCTGGACGTTTAATTTCTGCCTTAAATATTGCTATATATTGTTCTTTGGCAAATCTTGGGTTATCTGGTTTGGCTGGCAAACTATCAGCTGAAATCAACCCCTTTTTGTCGATAATTACATCCACTTTTTCATCATTAATTTTACTCATATTTACTCCTAAATAATTTTAACCTATATTTCTTTTAGCCTTAAAGCAATTCAAAATGCATATTTAAATCTTTACCTACATTTACATTGCCAATTACATCATATCTTGTAATTTTAACATTTGTTGGCTTAGAAGCTACAAAAACAGCATTATCGGGAATAAACTCTTCAGCATTGAAGGCAAAGGCTGCTATTCCACCGTTTATGTACACTTGTCCAATGTTATTTGAAAAAATAATTTTGACTTTTATTTCATTAAAAGTGCCTATGTTTTTAGTTCTTTGTTTTATATCATCTTTCAAAGCAGCTGAACTAAAAACAACCTTTCCATAATCGCTATTGTATGCTACATATATTTGCTTTAAAACATTTTGTCTTATTTTTAGAACAAAACTTGTATTTTCTGGCAATTCAATATCAAACTCATACTCCGATTCTTTTTTATATTCATCTACAAGTGATGTTTCTGTTTTTATAAGTTTACTATCGAAACTTTTGGCATGTAAATTTTGCAACCTTTCAACATTAGGATTTAAAGTTAGTCCACCCAAAGCACCTAAATCTTGAATAATTATATTTCCGTTATAATCAGAAACTAAAACAATTTTACCATTAGAAAGCACATATGCCTTTGGATTATTCCCCTTATCTAAATAACAAGGAATATCTATTTTGATAAACTCACCACTTTCTTGGTTAAAGACTCCCTTTTGAGCATAAATTATTCCTTCAAATTCATAAATTAAATATTGGTAGTCATTAACTCCTATCATAGATGGTGATTTTATATTAGCATTTTTTTCATCTAATGCTAGACCCATCGGTTCCCAAACATATGGATTGCTAGATACATGAATGCCTATGCATTTTTCTCCCCTTTTTTCAGAAGTCAACAAATACATCAACTCTTGAGATTGAACTATTTTGAAAGAATCCAACCCTAAACCTTTAATTTTTTCAACTTCATCTATATCAAAATTATGCCAATCTTTGCTTTTTGCGATATGCATTTTGGGTCTTTTTCCTGCACTAAAAAGGACATATAAAATACCTGATTTTACATATGAGCAAAGACATAAAATCTTTTTATGTTTTGAAATTATGTCATCTGTCTTTTTTAAGTTTAAAAGATTTTCTCCTTGATAGTGTCTAATGCATGTCTGGTTGTTTGCTATATAAAAAACGTGGTATTCACCTTCATAGTAAACAATCGATCCACAAAACGCATCTGGTTCAAATAAGTATAAGTTGTTTGATATTAAATTCTCCATCTTCTTTATTATAACATTTTATATGTATAAAAACTTTAATATGTTTTTTGACAAAAAGCAAGCATTCATTTTATATGGCACGCAAAGAACTAGCCTCTGAGCGTGCAGTTACTTCTGAAATTAACAAGAACATTTTTAGCTAATAAATCTAAAAAACCAAATCAATTTTAATAAAATGAAGTTTTATAAAACATTTTATAAAAATAATTATATTGTTTCAGTAAATGGTTATATGTTAAAATTTAGCTATGTTACAAGAAGAATTTCCAAGACCAGATTTTGTCCGTCCAAGGCTGAGAATGCTAAATGGAAGATGGGATTTTAACATTAGCAAAGCTGATGACATTGCTATCGATGATATTTACAATTATTTTATCGAGGTTCCTTATTTACCACATACAGAGCTTTCTAACCTAAACCTAACAGTGGATGGAAATTTTTTATGGTATAGAAAAAAATTTAAAATTACAAAAGCTGAGCTTGCAGGAACTATCATATTAAATTTTGCAGGAGTAAAAGGAAATACAGAAGTTTTTTTAAACGGAGTAAGTATTGGCACTAACGCCTTTTCGTTTTCTCCTTTTGCCTTTAATATATCTGATTTCGCGGTGGAAGGCATCAATACTCTAGTGTTAAAAGTCAGTTCAACAAAGGAACAGATGCTGTTAGAAAATATTGGGGTATGGCAAAACATATGGCTAGAATTTGCTTCAAAAACTTTCATTGAAAATTTACATACTCAAGCAGGCTTAAAATCATCACAAATTTTTCTACAAGGCAAAATTAAAAACATATCTGATGAAATGAAAATGGAAATATCTTTATATTGCCAAGGAAAAAAGATATTGAGTAGCACCTATTTAGCACAAGAAACTATCAATATACAATTAAAAATTCCTACCCCCTTAAAATATTGGAATCCAGGCGATGGAAACATCTATGATATTAAGATTATTTTAAAAAATAAGATAGGTGGAATTTGTGATACTATATACACTTATTGTGCATTTAGGGAAATTTCTATTGTTGAAAATAATTTAGCGATCAACGGCACACAAGTCTTTTTAAGACAAATTAGGGATAAGCTTATTTATCCAGATTCTAAAAATACCATTTCTAGCATAGCTCAAATTAAACAAGACTTATCATTAGTCCTAAAACTTGGTTTTAACGGAGTGTATGTAGAAGGGAGTATACCAGATCCAAGATATCTATATATAGCTGATAAACTTGGATTATTAGTGACCATAGCCTTTGATGGTCTTGGATATAACGTTGATAATAAAAACGATTTAAATATGCTGATAAATGAAATTGATAGAATAATTATTCGTGATTATAGACATCCTTCAATTGTAATTTGGTCACCCATATCCAACTATTTTGGCTCCAAGGAACCTTCAGTAGAACTATATAATTCGATTCGCCAAAGTGATCCTACAAGATTAATTTCATCTGTTGCAGGTGGATATCAATACTACACTGATATCTACGATAAAAGAATTTTTACTGATGATCTAGAATTTTTCAAAGAGACAGTTTTATATGCAACTAATGGTCCTTTACTATCTCCAAAGGATGAAGAAAAACTGTTAAAATCAAATCCTTCTTTACTAAATCCAGATATACTGCATGAAATGCCTTTGTACATTAGTGGTTTTGGGGTTTATCCTTTAAGCCAAGAATTTGGCTTACCTGCATTTAAAGAAGAAGACTTTTTGTTTTATTACAAAAGATATGTCGAAATAATTAGAGAATCTGGAGCAATGGGATATGTTTATGCAGACCTTTATGACAGCTCCACAAAGGGTTGGGGGTTATATGATTTTAGACGCAATCAAAAAATTTCTGATCGCGCAATTTTAGAGTTAAGAGCAACAAATCTTGAAAAAAGTAACTTAGAAAAAAAAGGGTTAGAAACTTTGGAGCAACAAAAAATAATAGCAAAACAAATGCAACAAAACACACAAAATCACACTTGTTTTATGCAACCACCTCAAGGTGCAAATACAACTATTCAAATGCCTCCAATTCACCAATAAAACAGCCATTTAAGAGAACATTTACTGATTTTAGTTTTTTCTTTATGTTAGATTATTGCATCTCTATATCTATTGATATAAACATCCAATTCTCCGATAAAATGGTCATTTTAAAAAACAAACGATAATAACTTGCTGATTTTCGTTTCTAATTTATGTTAGATTATCGTATCTCTATATCTAGTTATGTAAGCATCCAATTCGCGTGCTGTAAAATTAACATCACAAACATCTTTTTCGCTCATAAACTTACCTCTAGTTATTGCCCCACTTAAAACAGCATCTTTAAAGCTCATATCCTTGCTTAAACCATAAATAAAACCAGTTAAAAAGCTATCACCAGAGCCAGTTTGAGCAATATGTCTAAATTCTTTAATTGCTGGAATTGTATATATATCTTGCCCGTCATAACCCAAAACTCCATCTTTTCCAAGTTTTATAATTCCCTTTTTGTAGTATGTAGACAAAATTCTAGCTTGTGCTTTTGGCTCTGATAGACCTGTGAGCTTTTCAGCTTCTTTTCTATTTGGAAAAAAATAATGAGCCATTTGAATATATTCTCTAAATGTTGTAAAACTAAGATTTTCGCTCCAGCCTGCATCTAGCAGCAATATCTTGCCTTCAATTTTTAAACGTCTATAAATATTAGGATCCACACCTATTTGCATAATCACATAGTTTGCATCTTTCAAATAGTCATATAATTTTTTGCTATCATATTTGAAAATATTATCAGCTATATCATATGAAAAAATCGTTTTATTCCAAGCAGTATTTATAATTGCATTTATATTAATAGGAGATTTAATAGGTTCAGTGGCAATATTAATATTTTCTAATCCATATTCTTTATACTTATCTTTGCAATAATTACTAATTGCATCCTCAGAAAACCAAGTTGCAAACCCGGTTTTAAAGCCTAAACTCATTAACTGTATCAGTGTGATTTGTGGACCACTTCCTAAAGAATAATCAAAATCTTTAGCAAAAACTTGCTCTGATTCTCTTGGCCACTTATTTAAACGGCTTAAAATAATATTAGTTTCAGCTAACCCTACTCCTTTAACAACTTTCATAATTCTCAAATTAACAAGGCCTTAATTAACCAAAGTATTATGAAATTTAATGGTTGACCTTGCTATCTCCCATATAGGTTTTATCTTTATGTAATTACATAAAAAATAATCCCCTATTTTAATTTAATCACACATGTGTTTCTTAGTCAATATGGGATATCAATCAGAGTAAAATTGAATATTAGTCTAAATTAGTGGTTTAAGCTATTATCTAGTCAACATAAAGTATCAATGAATGTTAGTCTAAATTAGCTGTTTAAACCATTATTAAGAAATATATCTAGTGGCATAATCACAAATTTTGTCATTTTTTTCAAAATTATCCGAGGTACCAAGATTAGACCAAGTAGTTAAAATTTCATCGTAACTTGCAGTACTTGGGTCTACCCTTAAAATATCGGATGTATGTAAACCCCAGCTACTATTTTTCCCAACCACTTTATATGTCCACATAGTATAACTATATCCCTCACTATCATATGCTTTTAAAAGAGAAATCCAATTTTCTTCTAATTCAAAACCAGTAAATTCGCCAATAAATATAGGTACTTCATATGCTAAGTTTCGGATATCTTCAACTTTTTGATCAATAAATTCTTTTGTGATTGTCGCATTATTAACTCCATCCCAACAGTAATGATGATATTGATATACAACATTTTCCCAATCCCAAGACCAAACCATATACGTGTCCTTTGGTGCCGGCAAATCCTTTGTATCCCAAGCACTTTCCATCATAATTATATGGTTACTGTCAATTTCCCTAATAGCTAGATACAAATCATTGTAAAACAACCATTGCACAGGGCCAGATACGAAACCCTCACCTGCAGTTGGCTCATTTAATAAATCATATGCAGCAATTGTGGGTTCATCTTTGTATCTATTTGCAACATCTTTCCATAATTGAATTGTTTTTTCTTTGTAGTCATCATTTGAAAATAGTCTAGATTCTCCTGTGCCACCCCAGGTGTTTCCACTATGATGTGCACCATTTTGAGAGCCAATAGCTCCATGAAGATCTAATATTACGTACAGCTGATTTTCTTTGCAATTTTCTATAAACCAATCGATTAAATAAAAAGCATCATCTTTTAAAATATAGTTTTCGTCATACAAATTTAAATATGTAAAAGGTAGTCTTATACAATTAAATCCTAAATTTTTAATGTTTACAAAATCTTCTTCTCTCCACCAAGATTTATGATATGCATCTAGCAATTCATTTGCTGAATTTTCCCCAAATCTATCTATTAATGTTGATATTAAGCTAACTTGATCTAACATTTCTGTTGGGCACATCCATTCTTCTTGAACGAGAAATCCACCAGCATTTACTCCCTTCAAAACTATAGTTTTATCATTTAACTTAATGTCCTTACCTTCTGCCTTTAAAAACTTTGAAACCTCTTTACTATCTCTAAAAATCAAATTTGTTAAAAGTGAAGAAACAATTATAGCGATACTTACACAAATTAGTACTGCCGAAATAACCTTTAAAATGTTTTTTTTCATATATAGCCCCTTTTCAGTATTTTGTTTGTATTTGAAAAATTGATTAATTTTATTTTTTAAAGTATGAAAAATTGTATAATCATTGTAGCAAGTTTTTCTTCAATAAAAAAGAGCAACTAGCGCTCTTTCTTTTTAGTCTTCCAATAAATCAAAGCCTTCAAACTGCTCATCTGTTTTACCTTTTATCCAGTCTATTGAAAATTTAGCGAACTCAATCGCCTCAAAAGTTTCATCTGGTTCAAAAAGCAAACCAACAGTCTTATCTGGCAAAAAAGCTAGTGAGCTATAACCAAAATATCCGGTCATAGTTTTTTCATCTGGTGTTAATTGACGTGAATATGGAAAAGTTTCGCCACCATCTTCGCTAATCCTTATGGTTCCATTTATTCTTGTTTTTTCATTTGCAGGATTACAAGTTACAACTAATCTTTTACCTTCATAATCAAATGATATTGCTGCAAATTGAGATACAGGTTGTACTAAGGTTGCATTATATTTTGAATCTACCCAAGTTTCACCACCATCATAACTTAATGCTGTTGCAATTCTTCTTTTAGGATTATGATTTCTCATGAAAATCTTTAAAACGCCATCTTCAAGCTCAACAATTTGAGACTCAGTTAATCTTGCAGACGGAGACATAAGCTTTGCATTAACTTTTGGCCATTTGCCTGGCACATAAGGACTAGTTCCTATATTCCAAGTTTTACCATGATCATCACTATATATGACAGCACATTCAATTTTTACATCTCCTGCAAACCACGAATAGTATACTGGAAACACAAGTCTACCTTTGTACTTACCTTCCTTGATTTGAATGCCACAACCTGGTCCAGGTCCTATAAATCTCCAATGCTTTTTCTTTATAGACTCATTCAAACAAATAGGTGTTGTCCAATTCTCACCTTCGTCATCACTACTACAAATCATCAAATATGATGTTTGCTCTATGCGATAACTGCTAGTACCTAAATAAATGTTCCCATCATTTTCAATAAAACCTTGTTCGTCAACTTCGACATCTGTAGCTTTACCATTTTTATATAGCCTGCCATTTTTCAAAATAAACTTTTTATAATCTTTTCTAACAATATATCCACCATCTTCCATTCCAACGGAAGCTTTGCTGTTAAGTAAGCCTATTCCAGCTGGCGTTTTACAATATAGCATAAACGTAGTATTAGTCACTGCATCATGTAAAAGAGCAGGATCTATTGCAGCAACAGATTTTTTCTCTGAAATCCCTATAGAAGCAACAGCAGTTCTTAATCTCCCCCAAGTTTTACCATCATCAAAACTTCTTCTTACTACCTTGTCGATTTTATTTGGATTATCTGTTGCAGTAAAAAACCTTTCATCAGCACATGCTATAACCGTGTTTTTATTTGTTACAACTAATGCAGGAATTCTATAGTTATCTGCATTACCCATGCCTTTTCCAAAAACTTTTTGTGAATAAAACATATATTCTCCATAAACTAGTGCCATATATTTATTAAAAACCACTTTAACAAACACTATTTAATCTCAAAATCTTATCTAAAATATAAACACCTAACATGATTTTGTCAAATGATATATATAATTACGATCTAGGCATCCGACATGTATAGCTTATAATTTTTTAAATGGCGAAAGTTCAATTTATAAAGTAAAAAAAAAAAATAACAATAAAAAGATGCTTGCAAAAATTGCATCGTTTTATTAAAAATTATGATATGTAAATTGTGTTCTTTTTTTTAATGTATGTTAACATATAGGCAAATAATAAAAGATGAGGCAAAATATGAAAAATAAATACAATGGAATATATGTGGCATTAATGACTCCTTTTGATAAAAACGAAAAAATTAATGCAAAAGCACTAGAGCAATATGTTAACTATTTACTAAAATTTGACATCCAAGGTTTCTATGTTGGAGGGTCTACTGGTGAAGCATTAATGATGCAAGATAATGAGCGTAAAGAGCTTTTTAAACTAGTAAAAAAATATACAACAAAAGATATTAAACTTATTGTACATGTAGGTTCTCTTTCTACAAAATCTGCAATAGATATGGGTTTATATGCTAAAGAACTAGGCTATGATGCGATTTCTGCTGTTGTGCCTTTCTATTACGGACTTTCACAAGATGAAATAATACAGTATTATCTTGATATAGTAAACTCAGTGAAACATGATATGGTTATATACAATTTTTCGCCAAGCGGCAATTCCCCTCTAACCCTTCAAACATTTAAAAAACTTTTTGAAAATGAACATATTATAGGAATAAAACATACTTCACAAAATCTTTTTGCTTTAAACCAATTTAAAGCTCTTGGTGATGTTGCATTATTTAATGGTTATGATGAAGTTATGCTTGCAGGACTTTCAATGGGAGCTACTGGTGGAATTGGAAGTACTTATAATATAATGCCCCAAAAATACATTGATTTATATACTGCATTTAATGAAGGAAATATGAAAAAAGCTAAATCTATACAAGATGAAATTTGCGATATAATAACTACATTGATTGAATGTGGAGTTTTGCCATCAGAAAAATATCTTGTTTCCAAAGCTGGCTTTGATATGGGAGACTGCAAAAAACCTTTTGCAAAACTCTCTTTAGACAAGAAAAAAATATTGGATAAACTTTACAAAGAAAAATTGTCATAAACGTATAGCCTTTTCTCATATACAAAAATAAACTTGTGGCTTAATTGCCACGAGTTTTTATTTAATAAATGCAAAATATTCGTATAATAAATTGTTGTTTAAACTTTAAATTTAAGAACATCGCTATAAAATTTTATATTACTGTTTGCACCCCTAGTAATATATGATATATAATAAAGACATTGGAATTGAGGTATTTGGTGGAGAATTTAGAAACTGTTGACAATGTGTTTGGGCTTACAGATGTGGACGTTGCTGAAAGAGTAGCAGATGGCAGGGTCAATGGTGATCAAAATGTCAAAACTAAACCTGTCTTACAAATTTTAAGAGAACATACTTTAACCTTTTTTAATATGCTCTTTTTAGCATTTGCTATTGTTGTTGTTGTATTCAATTTAGGCTGGCAAGAACTAGGTTTCATGGTTTTAGTTATTGTTAATTCTGCAACTGGTCTTTGGCAAGAACTCAAAGCAAAAAAAACAATTGATAAGCTTACTTTGCTATCTCAACCAAAAGCTTTAGCTAGACGAAATGGAGTTGAGACAACTATCGAAGTTTCTGAAATTGTACAAGATGACATAATACTATTAAAAACTGGAAATCAAGTTTCCTCTGACTCTAAAATCATTGCAGGTTTCATAGAAGTAAATGAATCTTTGTTAACTGGAGAACCAGATCCAATACCTAAAAATCCAGGTGACACTATTTTATCTGGAAGCTTTGTTGTATCGGGAAAAGCAACAACTAAGGTTACCCATGTAGGCAAGGATAACTATGCAACAAAAATACAAACTGGTGCAAAGTACTTAAAAAAACCCAACAGTGAAATTATGTTTTCACTCAATACATTAATCAAAACAATTACTTTTATATTAATACCCCTAGGCATCGCACTATTGGTGATTAAAATTATAGCAAGAAACACTGAAATGAAAACCGCATTACTAGACACAGTAACAATGATGGTTTCACTAATTCCATCTGGTCTTGTGGCTTTGACAACCGCTGTATTTGCCATATCTGTTATTAGAATTTCTTCTCATAATGCCCTAGCACAAGATTTATATGTAACAGAAACTCTAGCAAGAGTTGATGTCCTTTGCCTTGATAAAACAGGAACTATAACAGAAGGTGTGATGATAGTTGAATCTATAATGCCGATTAATCAAACTGAATTAAAACTTAGACAATTATTGAAAAATATAGATGCCGCTATAAATGACAAAAATCCAACATCTATCGCCATAAGTGAATTTGTTGTTGATACTCCACAAACCAAAACTGCAAGTTCTTTTATTGCTTTTTCATCTTCTAGAAAATGGAGTGGTGCTAACATAGGGAAAAGAGGCTATGCGATGGGTGCGGCAGAATTTGTTTTAAAAGAAATTTCCCCTGAGATACAAGAAATAATTGATCAGCAATCAGCACTTGGAAATAGAGTTTTAGTTGTTGCAAAATCTAGCAAACATTTAGTTGATCAAAAACTCAATGATGATATGGAATTAGTTGGCTTAGTTTTTATTACAGATAAAATTAGAAAAGAAGCAAAAGCAACTCTAAATTTCTTTAAAAATCAAGGAGTAGATATAAAAATAATATCTGGAGATAACCCAATCACTGTTTCAAATGTTGCAAGAAAAGCTGGAGTTGATCATTATGAAAAATATATAGATGTATCAACTGTCCAAAATTCAGATTTACCTAAAATAGTAGATGAATATACTGTTTTCGGACGAGTAAATCCTGATCAAAAACAAACATTAGTAAAAGCACTAAAAACAAAAGGACATACGGTCGCTATGACAGGAGATGGTGTAAATGATGTGCTAGCTTTAAGGGAAAGCGATTGTTCTATTGCCATGGTTGCAGGTAGTGATGCGGCAAAAAACATTTCTCAAATAGTTTTATTAGACAATAACTTTGCAAGTTTACCATATATTGTTGCTGAAGGAAGAAGATCAGTAAATAATCTTGAAAGATCAGCATCACTATATATTGTAAAAACAATTTACAGTTTACTTGTGGCATTTTTGTTTTTATTTGTTAATCAGGACCTACCATATTCTCTTATCAACATCACTTTTATTAGCTCACTAACAGTTGGCATACCTTCATTCTTTTTAGCTCTTGAAAAAAATGAAGAACGAATAACGGGTACTTTTTTAGATAAAATTGTATTTAATGCCCTACCTGGAGCTCTTTGCGTTTTTGCTGTTATTTTTACAATGACTATGCTAAGAAGATTTTCGCCAATGGTAGAATCTGCTTTTACAGTGTCTGAATTTAAAACCATTACAGTAATATTGATGGGGCTTGTATTTTTTATGGTATTATTTAAAACTTCACTACCGTTAAATGGTATGCGAATTGTATTATTTACTACCATGTTAATAGCTTTTGTGATTGCATTTTTTATACCAATTACACAAAATATATTTAAACTTACAACTTTGCCATTAAATGCTGCAGCTTTAATTGCTCCAATTGGTCTTGCGATTGCACCAATATTTATATTGTTAACTGTGATTACAGAAAAAGCAAGCAGGAAAAGTGGATTAGATAGAGCTTTGAGAAAAATATCTGCAAAATATAATTCGACAAAAAATAAAATACAAAAAAAGAGAAAGTCGCATATTTAATTTGATTCTTTATGGAAATAAATGATAAATTAAGATAACGACTTTGGCTAAACAAATGTTAAAGGAGAATAACTTATAAATGATACTTAAAAACTTGTCTAAAAAATTACTAGAATCTGCTATAGCTGTTCTCCCTATTACTCTACTTGTAATTTTTGTCGGTTTGGGACTTCCAGAATTAAGAAATATGCAACTTGGGTTGTTTGCATTTGGTGCAATTATGCTAACTTTGGGGATGGCCTTTTTTACCCTTGGGGCCGACATGGCAATTATGGAAATTGGAAGAGAAATAGGAGCTAATATTGCAGGTAATAAAAAAATTTTAATATTCATTATTCCCTTAATACTAGGCTTTTTTGTAGCCTTCTCTGAGCCAGATATACAAATTTTAGGTGAGCTATTTCAAACTACACCTGGGCAAAAAAACATGACAATTATTATTGTTGTTTCTGTCGCTGTTGCAATAATGCTCCTTATCTCAACATTAAGAGCAAATTATAGTTGGCCCTTAAGAATTATCATATTAGTTATTTACTGCATTATTTTCACTCTAGCAATACTTGCAGAAATCTATGCACCCAACTTCGTTTCAACTGCTTTTGATAGTGGAGGAATTGCTACAGGCCCTATGTCTGTACCATTCTTGCTTGCTTTTGGAATAGGTTTTGCAAATGCAAAAGGTGGGAAAAATCAATCTCAAAATAGTTTTGGAGTTTTAGGCCTTGCTACAGCAGGACCAATATTGGCAGTTTTGTTAATGGCATTAATACTACGCCCAAACGCTTCACCAAAGCCCCTTGAACACATTGATGTTGAAAACTTTTCTGATGTACTAAAAACATTTGGTCAAGCACTCCCTGCTGAGTTTAAACTAGTTGGAATTGCTCTAGCACCAACTGTAATAATCTTCTTAATTTTCCAATTTACAACATTAAAACTTCCTAAACAAATTATTTTAAAAATATTAATTGGTGTTATTTATACCTTTTTTGGGTTATCAATTTTCTTAGCAGCTGCAAATTCTTGCTTTTCACCAGTAGGACAGAAATTAGGATTTGTAATTGCTTCTAAGTCTTTTAAATGGGTACTTATTCCTTTAGGGCTTGCAATAGGCGCTATGATAGCTCTAGCTGAACCCTCAATACATATTTTAGCTAAACAAGTGGATGAGCTTACAGGTGGTTCTATTTCCAAAAGATTTATGTTAATTGCTCTTTGCACAGGAATTGGTATTGCTGTTGGACTTGCTATGATTAGAGTTTTAACTGGATTAAAAATCTGGTGGTTTTTACTCCCAACATATATTGTCAGCCTTGCACTTATGTTTGTGGTAAAGCCAATATTCACAGCGATTGCTTTTGATAGCGGAAGCGCCGCTTCTGGTGCAATGGCAGCAACCTTTGCCCTTCCATTTACACTTGGTGCTAGTGTTTCGGTTGGCGGGAATCCTTTGCTTGATGCTTTTGGTCTTGTTGCTTATATATCAATGACACCAATTTTAATACTACAATTAACAGGACTTGTTTATAAAATTAAAACAGAGGCTATTCAAAGGAAAAAACTTGTACCTACAACAGAAATTGCAGCTCTCACTACTCATCCCCAAGTTGAAGCTGAATTGATTGAATCTAGCAAAATAGAAAAGCCTATCGTTGCTGATTTTGCAGAAGAAATTAGCGATGAACCAATTGACTTTGATTAATTCCATGTTGCGAATTAAACATAAATTATTTATAGTAAATATATAGGAGAAAAACATTGCAAGATTTAGAAAAATATAAAATAGCATTTATCATCATTGAAGATACTAAACGTAATAAACTGTCGAAATGCCTAAATTCCAATGATTTCAACTGTCATTTTGGTTCTTTAGGCAAAGGTACGGCGCCATCAGAAGCTGCAAGCTTATGGGGATTTTCTGAGCCTGAAAAATCAATATTTTTTCTTGTGGTTGAAGAAAGCAGAGTTTCAGAGCTTTTTAAATTGTTAGATGAAGAATTTAATTTTACTTCAAAACACGGTGCGGGACTTGCGTTTACTATCCCTATTGTTAGTATTGCTCACATGGATATAATAAAACATTTAAGAAGCAAAATTATTGAAGATTAAATTAAAGAGGTAAACATTATGGAAAATAGATACTCATTACTTTTTACAATTATACAACGTGGATATGTTGAAACTGCTATGGAAGCAGCAAGAGAAGCTGGTGCAAGAGGCGGGACTGTTTTAGCTGCAAGAGGGACAGGAAATTTTTATATTGAAACATTTTTAGGTGCAGCTATTGAGCCTGAAAAAGAAATTTTAATAATCCTAACACCAAAAGACACTAGAAGTGAAATAATGAAAGCAATATATAAAGCTGTTGGTTTAGATAAAGAAGGTCAAGGTTTGTTATTTGCTTTGCCTGTTGAAGATGTTATCGGTAGCTTTAATTTGAAAAAATTTGAAGAAGAAAATAATTAAATTTTAATATAAGGTTTCAGCTTTGAAGCTAAAAATGCTGTTAAAAATATAAATATAAGTTCTTTTGGTAAAAAAATTAAAAAACCAAAAATAAATATCTTTTTTGCTGTAATCTCAAATTTAAGGTATAACTTCATAATTAGATACATATAACCCATCCCTATCGCATAAATGATACATATACCTATCAAGTTTGCAAAAAGCATTTTTTGATAAGATGTAAACTCATCATTATTTTTAAAATTACTTATTACTCCAATAACAACACTTGCAAATAAAAAACCTATTAAATACCCAAAAGAAGGTTTAAATATATAAGCTATTCCAGCTGTTCCTTTGCTAGAAAAAACGGGGACTCCAAGTAAACCTAACATGATATAAGCAAAGATGCTTACTGTTCCCCATACTGGACCAAGCAACAAAGAAGTTAATAACACAAAAGGCACTTGCATTGTAAAAGGCACAGGCTGTATGTCAATGGTTATATAACTACCAATTACAATTAAAGCTGTAAATAGAGCTGAATAAACTATCTTTCTAGTTGACACTCGCTTTTTAAACCGCGAAACTCCATTTTGCGTTTCTATATTTTTAATTTGTTCAGATTTTATTTCCATTTATTACCTAATTTCTAATGCTAATTTCTCCGCTAGATAAATGTTCAACATCCCCATTTTCATATTGCACAACAAGCGAAAAGTTTTCATCTAAATCTAAAACCTTTGCTTTTTTGATTTCATTTAATTTTATGACATCTACAATTTTCCCAATTGAAATTGAACGCTCTTTGTATGCATTGAAATGCGATAGGCTTTCAATTTCTCTATAAAGAATATTAAATTTATTTACTACATTTGCAATAAAATTATTTTTAAAATCATATTGTCTTTCTGTACCATCAAATAGTGATGTTGCAATATTTTCTATTTCTTTTGGATAACCTTTTTTAGGTTTATAAATATTTACCCCTATACCTACAACTACATAATTTAGCTCGCTATTCTCCATTGAAATGGAACCTTCAGTTAATATTCCACAAAACTTTTTATTATCAATCAATAAGTCATTTACCCATTTAATTGAAACTTTTTTACCTATCATTTCTTCAGTAACTTCAGCTACTGTAACTGCAGCTAGAGTAGTCAAATTAATCGATTTTGAAGCATTTATTTGAGGCTTTAATAGTAAACTAAAATATACTCCCATATCTTTTGGAGAATAGAAATTTCTCCCCATTCTACCTCTTCCTTGCATTTGATAATTTGCAACTATCAAAGTTTGCTTAATTAATTTTTCTCCTAGTTTTTTTGCATAAGTATTTGTTGAGTCAATAGAATCGAAACAAACAATATTAACATCTGCTTTAATCAATTTGCGAAGTTTAGCTTCAGATAAAATATCATCACTTTTTGTTAATTTATATCCCCTATTTGAAATGCCCTCAATATCATACCCTAAAGCTTTTAAATGCTTTATAGCTTTCCATATCGCAGTTCTAGAAACATTCAAGTTTAAAGCTAACTCCTCCCCTGAAATATATATTCCTATATTTTCTTCTAACTTTTGTAAAACTTGATCTTTTATTTGCATATTAATTATTATCCCTTTAATTTATCTTCAAAACCACATAATAATATTATTTAGCATAAAAAAAATATTGTCAACCATCAAAAAAACAAGGTTAACAATACTGTATTTACTTTAATTAATATAAATTTATTTAAAATTATTTTTAATATATTCTAAGGCTTTATCCCTATCATTTAAAAGATTATTTTCTGCTATGGCTTTTAATAAAACTGACAACACTTTAGCTCTTTCACTTTCTTTTATAGACAAATCTATTAGATCTTTTCCATTAACTGGCAAATCCTTTACACTAAATGGGATTTTTTTTGATTCCATTTCTTGTTTTGTTTTTTTCAAAGGTATAATTGGTGTTTGGGGGTCATCAGTTTTTCCCCTTTTATCTGCTTCTTTAAAAGAAATAATATCATCAATATATTTATAATTTTCTTGAATAAAATGCATCCTTTCGAGTTCCGTCTTTTTTTCATTTGAATCAAACATATGCATTTTTACAATAGTTAAAACTTTATTAATCATAGCGCTTGAATATTTCATTCTCTTTAGAAAACCTTTTGCATATTCTACACTTTCATCTGCATGGCCTGACATATTACATTTATCAGCATAATTTGCTTTTCCTAAATCATGCAGTAATGCTGATAATCTTTCTGAAAGAATGGGCTTTGAATATTTAAACACTTCAACTATGTGTTCAAAAACATTAAACTTATGGAACTTTGGATTTTGTTTCACACCAACACAAGATAATATCTCAGGAAAAATATACTCTAATGCTCCTAATTCATATAATCCTAAAAATCCTTTAACATGTGCATTATTAATATTATTTTTTGAATCAGCAAGTATTATTTTATTAAACTCTTCTTGTATCCTTTCATATGAAATATTTTTTATACCAGGAAGCATTTCTTTAGAGGCGATATACGTTTTTTCTTCTACACTAAATCCCAATTCTGCAGCTAATCTTATAACTCTTAAAATTCTTAAAGCATCCTCTTTGAAAGTTTGTTTAGGTGACAATGGAGTCCTAATAATCTTGTTTTTTAAATCTTCAATACCTCCATTAAAATCTAAAAATTCATCGGCTTTAAAATCATAATATATTGCATTAATTGTGAAATCTCTACGCCTAGAATCTACGATAATATCATCAACAAAACCAACCTCAATTGGTGTATGCCCACCCGACATATCATAACTATCTTTTCTAAATGTTGTATATTCAAAGGCTTCACCTTTAACTACAATCCTAACTGTTCCCAATCTATCAGAAGCTTTTGTTACATGAAACTTAGAGCCTTCTAATTGATTTTTAATATCTCCTGGCAATATACTTCCTGCTAAATCAAAATCTTGCATTTTATTACCAAGCAAAAAATCTCTCACTGCCCCACCTACAATATAAATGGGTCTATCTAAAAGATTTGATAAATCAATTAAATTTTTACTAACTACATTTTTCATTCCCAAAAAACTTGTAATTTGATCAACTTATAAAATATTCTCTAATTATTATTTAGTTGTCTTGTTTTGAAAAAACACTTTTTTTTAGCACACAAACATGAGGTAAATTTCTATAACGCTCATCATAATCTAAACCAAAACCAACAACAAATTCATCCGGTATTGAAAAACCGACATAGTCACCCTCTAATGCAACAACTCTTCTTGTAGGCTTATCTAAAAGTGCACAAATTTTTAGTGATTTTGGATTTCTTGTTCCTAGTAATTCTTTTAAGTTACTAAGTGTTCTACCACTATCAATAATATCTTCAATTATCAACACGTTTTTTCCCTTTATAGATTGAGTTATGTCTTTTATAATTCTTACTTCACCACTAGATTCCGTACCTGCCCCATAACTTGATACATACATAAAATCAAATCTTAAATCTAAATCAATTTGTTTTACTAATTCTGCAAAAAACACTACTGAACCACGCAAAATAGATACAACTACAACTTCTTCGCCTTCATAATCCTTTGTTATTTGTGCAGCAATCTCCTTTGTTCTCTGTTCAATTTCAGCACTAGATATTAATATTCTATCAATATCTTTTTCTACTCTTTTCATTTCACCCAACTTATACCTCCTAATTATCTACTTTTAATATTTTATTTCTTCAAAAAAATAAGCTAATTTTGTATCATTTGTAATTTTTACTTTATCTGAAATTTCTATCCCTAAAACTATAAAAACTTCACTCCCTTTTGCTACTACTAACAGCTTTTCCCTAACCCTTTTGGGAACTTTTTTGTTTGTCAAATAATCAGATAATAACTGTCTTTTACCCTCATATGGAGTAAATATATCTTTATCTTTTCTTGTTCTTATAACTGTATCTTTTGGTAATTTTTCAATATCAAAAAAACCTTTTTTCTTTTCTGGTTTCATTTTGCTCAAAACATATTCTTTACCTGCATATGTATATTTGCTTAAAACATCAAATTCTTTACAATATTGACTTAACTTAAGTCTTTTGCAAAACACAAGTTTATCATACTCTTTTATTACGTCTACATTAAATGGTAAATGGATTAGACTATTGTTTTGTGCAGTCACTAATTTTTGTATTTCTTCTAAATTGGCATATTCAATATCTTTTTCAATATCAAAATATCTCAAAGCTTCTACTATTGATTTTTTTAATATTAAAGGATGCAAATCAAATACAGAAATAGGTAGATATATACTATCATCATCAAATTTTTTATATTCAACAATTTGCTTTAACAAATAGTCTTCAATTTCAATTGCATTTTTAGATAGTACATCAAAAGAACTCAATACATCATTATATTTTTCTTTAACTAAAGGCATTATTTCATTGCGAATATAATTTCTTGTATAATCTGATTCCAGATTTGTATGATCATCAACAAAGGGGATTTTATTTCTCAAAGCATATTCTAGTATATCTGCTTTAGTGATACTAATTAATGGATGTATGTAGCCCAATCTATCAACTATTCCACGAAGTCCTCTAACCCCTGTCCCTCTAAATATTCGCATTAAAATAGTTTCGGCTTGATCGTCTAAATGATGAGCTAAAGCTATTTCATCTACTACTCCTGATTGTATTAAAGAGTCAAAAAATTGATATCTTAATTCCCTTGCAGCAAGCTCAATCGAAATGTTTTTTTCTTTAGAATATGAAATCGCATCTACCGATTTAAAAATACAATTTATCCCAAGATTGTCTGCATATTTTTTAACAAAAAGTGTATCTCTGCGAGAAATCTCACCTCGTATTCCATGCTCTACATTTAATATAACAATATTTTTTGACTGCTTTGACATAAGGTCAAGCAAAACCATACTGTCTACTCCACCAGAAACAGCAATGCCTATTTTTTTGTTTCGATCAAATGCTATTTTCATATACTAAATTATATCAAAACAGTATATAAATAACAATTAAAGCACATAGCATACAACGCTCTATGTGCTTTTAAAATCTAAAAATAAAATTGTTTGTTTTCTATTTTTCAAGTCCGTTTTGTGGCAATATAAAAACTGATTCACAAGTAATATTTACACCAAGTCTATGAAACATTTGTTGTTCAGACTCTGAAATCATAATGGATGAATGTGCTTCGCAATTGTCTAAAAACTTCAACTGCTTTAAAGCTAGCGATACTGTTGGATTTGATGCAGCAGAAAAAGCCAGTGCGATTAAAGCCTCTTCTAAACTTAATCTATCTGAATTTAGCTTTAAAGCATTCTTTTTTAATTTTTGTATTGTTTCAATTGCAACTGGGCTAATCAAATCAATGCTATCTTCAATACCAGCAAGCTCTTTAACGGCATTCATTATAACGCTTGCTGCAGCATTTATGGTCTCTTTTTCCTTCCCAGTAATTATTTTTCCATTTTCTAATTCTAGTGCTATGACAGGTCTTTTGCTCTTATGCGATAATTCAAGAGCTTTTCCAACAACAACTCTATCGGAAGCTGCAACCCCTATTTCTTGCATCAATCTTTCAATTCTTTTAGCATGCTCTAAATCCATGCGACCTAATCTATATTCATTATTTGCTAAAAAATACCTTCTTATAACCTCTTGCTTTGCCGCTTCTTGCACAGCTTCGTCATCAATAATGGCCTTGCCTACCATATTTACTGACATTTCTGTTGGAGATTTATATATATCTTTTCCCATAATTTTATGCATAATATTACTTGCAATAGGAAAGACTTCTAAATCTCTATTATAATTAACAACACTTTCTCCATATGCTTCAAAATGGTAATAGTCAATCATATTGCGATCACTAACATCAACGGTTGCTGCTTCATATGCCACATTGACTGGGTGTTTTATTGGCAAATTCCATACTGGAAAAGTTTCAAATTTAGCATAACCTGCTTTATTTCCACGTTTATATTCGTGATAAAGCTGAGAAAGACATGTTGCAAGTTTACCGCTTCTTGCACCTGGAGCATTAACTACTACAATTGGTTTTGTAGTTTCAATATATGAATTTGCACCATAGCCTTGATCAGAAACCACAACATCTATGTTATTTGGATACCCTTTTGTATATTTATGAACATGCACTAAAAAGCCCATTCTCTCAAGTTGCCTTTTATATATATCTGCAGCTACTTGATCATTATATTGAGTAATAACTATGCTGTTAACAGGTATTTCTCGCTCTTGCAATAGTTTTATCAGTCTAATCAATTCATCGCCATAAGTAATACCAAAATCAGCTCTCATTTTATTTTTTTCAATATCCGGAGCACCTATACAAAAAATAACTTCAATTTTATCTTTTAAATCTTGCAAAATTTCAGATTTAACATTAGGATCAAAGCCTGGCAACACTCTTGCAGCATGGAAGTCATCAAACATTTTGCCACCAAACTCCATATACAATTTGTTGTCAAACTCTTGCATTCGTTCTAAAATGCGCTCTGTTTGCATTTTTTTATAAGTTTTATTATCGAATCCTATTTTCTTCATAATTTAAAATATTTTTATCAACTAAAAAATTGAAATTCCACCTTACTCATTATATACAACCCCCCTCTATTCTGTCAATGCAACAAACTTCTAGTTTTAAACAAATAATTTGAAAAACTAGTTTGAAAACATCATATCTTTAAAATATTTTTTAGTTCAATTTCTAAAAAAACTGAATTTGAAAATACTATATAAATAATATATAATTAATTTATATATAACTAATTTAATAAATATTATAAAAAAGAGGTGATTTAATGATTAAATTAAAAGACATGGTGGAAATTACAAAAGTTGGTCCATTGCTAGATGAAAATGGGAATATTAAAACCCCAGGGTTTGCTAAAAAATATTATCTACAATACGATAGAAATGAGATTAAAGCTAAAAAAATTAGGATAAAAGAATGGGATTATTATTATATTGGAAATCAAGATTTTGGACTTTGCTTAACTATATCTGATTCAGGTTTTATTGGCGTTATTTCAGCTTCATTTTTAGACTTTAAAAACCCCTATCAAATTAATACAAGTAAGGCTAGTTTCTTTCCTCTTGGAAAATTTAATATGCCCTCAAACCCAGAAATTGGAAATGTCGGCAGGGAAATTGCAGGAGCGAAATTCAATATCACAAATGATGGAAAAGAAAGACATCTCACTGCTAAATTTCCTAAATTCGGGAAAAACAAAGAAGACCTATTAGTAGACATAATACTATACGATCCGCCAGAAGAATATATGTTTATTGCAACACCATTTAAAAAACCAAAACATTTTTATTACAATGCAAAAATTAATTGCCTAAAAGCTAAAGGATATTTTTCAATTGGTGATGTTAAATATGATGTTTCAGATGCTTTAGGAACCTTAGATTGGGGAAGAGGAGTTTGGACGTACGATAATACTTGGTATTGGGGAAGCCTCCAAACATATTTAGAGGATGGAAAGACATTTGGATTCAATATTGGCTATGGTTTTGGCGACACATCTGCTGCTTCTGAAAATATGCTATTTTATGAAGGGAAATCTCATAAAATCGAACATGTAAAATTTAATATCCCAGGTGATGATGAAGGAAAGCCAAGATATATGGATGATTGGACATTTACATCATCTGATGGTAGATTAGAACTTGATTTTAAACCAATAATTGATAGAAATGCAGCCGTAAGCATAGGTGTTATTGCAATGATACCACATCAAGTTTTTGGCTTATTCTCAGGAAAAGCAATCTTAGATGATGGAACGGAAATAATAATTAAAGATAGACTTGGATTTGCAGAAAAAGTTAGAAATAAGTGGTAAACTATTCAATGTACAAAGGGCTGCATTTTTATTTTGCAGCCCTTTATATATGTTTTTCTTAATTTTAATCTTCATCTTCTTCTATTTCTACTTCAACTGAACCCTCTTCTATGTATAACTCGCTTTCTTCTATAAAAGTAGTTTCCAATTTCTTTAAAATCTTGTCAGACCCCTTATTGGTTGCTTTTAATGTTTTTTGCAAAGTATCTGCTTGCTTTATGGCCTTTGTTAAATTTTCTCTAAATACTTTGAAGCTTTTTGCAACTTCAACAAGTAAATCTTGAATTTCCTGTCCTTTTGATTGAATTTGATAATTTTTATATGCCTGATAAAGTGCATAAAGCATTGGCGTCAATGTTACTGGGCCAACAACTATTACTCTATGCTTTTCTTGCATTTCTTCATATAGTCCAGCGATTTTCATAACTTCAGAATACAAACTCTCTGTTGGCAAAAACATAAAAGCAAAATCTGTTGTTGTAGGTGGTGAAATATATTTAGATATACTCTTTGCTTCTTCTAAAACTTTGCTTCTAAGCGCTTTTTGTAAAGATTCATATTTTTGTTTATCTCCTGCAGCTAAAGCATCGTTCATATTAATAAATTCAGAAGTTGGAAATTTTGAATCAATTGGAATATATTGCACATCCCCATCATCATTTCTCATCAGTACTGCAGCATCAACTTTACTTGCATTGTTTTTAATTACACCCAACGTACTTTGAAGTTCATATTGTGTAGGAGCCAAAATATCTTTGAGTAAGTTTTCAAGTTGCATTTCACCCCAACTGCCACGTGTTTTAATACCAGTTAATGTCATTTGCAATGATTGAACTCCTGTAGTTAATTCATTAATTTCTCCTATCTTTGTATTTACATCTCCTAACTGTTTTGAAACAGAATCGAAACTTGCTTTTAATTTTTCGTCTAATGTCTTTTGAAGTTTTTCATCAACTGTTTCTCTAATTTTTTCAAGTTGTTTTTCGTTATCTGCCCTTACTTCTTTTAAGGATTTGGTGACATTTTCGCCTATTTTTTCAAGCTGCTCTTCAACTTTTTTTAAATTGTTTTCTAAAACGGTACTACTATTTTTAAGTTCTTTTTCAATTGAGCCCTTTAATTCCTTGATAAACTCTGTGTTGCTATCACGAAGCTCTTTATTGCTTTTTTCAAAACTTTCAAGCTTGATAGTAAATTCAGTTTGTATCCTTGCTATTTCAATTCGTATATCACTTAAACTATCTACAGCCACATTTAATTTTTCATACAATTTTTCACTGTCGCCACCATTTGAAAGAGAACCCTTTTTAAATAAAAATATTATTGCAATTGCAACTCCTAAAATTAGCAATATTGCCAAAATAAGCAAACCTAAAATTACATTTTCCATTTTCACCTCTTATAAAATTTATTTAAATATTCATATTATCTATAATTAATCGTATTTTTAATAAATTATTTTTTTATCAAATATATTGTATCATTTTTAGCACAAAAAGTATAGATATTTTTTATTATTTGCCAAACTCTAAATGTAGCTATAGATACCAAATTTAGCACAAATTTAATGTTGTATTTTTAAATAACAAAAAATAAAGGGGCTGCTTGAGCCCCTTTTTTTGATTTAGATAATCTTTCTTATCTGAAAATTTCTGGATGATTTTTAACCATTATATCCATTGCTTCTGAAGCTATTGTAATAGTTTCATCAACAAGTTCTGGTGTCAAGGACATATTTGTAAAGTGGTTATGGTGATTAGTTAAAAACGCCCCACGTTTTACACACTCTGCAATCCATTCTTGGTGTAACAAGAAGTTTCCAAGAGGATCAGCAATTCTCAAATAGAACATTGATGGTGCACCACTAACATGCAATGGAACATTTAATTCTTTTGCAGTTTTTGTTAAACCTGCTCCAAGTCTCTCGCCCATTTCTTTCATATATCCTACTGAATCAGTAGCTTTAAGCTTATTTAATGTTGCTATTCCAGCTGCAAAAGGAATACCTTGTAACCAATATGAGCCAGTATATGGAATAGAAGCAACAGCACCTTTCAAAAACTCTTTTCCACAAAGTGCTGAAACTGGATAACCATTTGCTAGAGCTTTACAAAATGTAATAAGGTCTGCTTCTATACCAAAGTAATGGTCAGATCCACTTGTATCTAATCTAAAGCCACAACGAATATCGTCGATAATTAGAATAATTTCGTGTTTAGTACATAGTTCACGAATTTGTTTCCAGTATCCTTCAGCAGGGAGTTCATTATCTAGGAAATTACCATGCATATATGGGGTAGCAATAAAACAAGCAATTTCTTTTCCATGTTCTTCAAACAATTGTCTAACTTGCTCTACATCATTCCATCTAACTTGAAAACGATTTTTACAATCATCCTCTAGTGTCCCTGGGCTATCTGGACGCTGTGTCCAAGGTGCAACACCATGATAGTAACCATCTACAAAAACAATTTTAGGTTTTCCAGTATAAAAACGAGCAACTAATACTGCTAGAGATGTTACATCCCCTCCATTTTTACAGAAAAATGCCCAATCTTTCTTAACTGTATCTGTCAAGAGTTCTGCAAAATCCACCATTATATCTGCACAAAGAGTTGTGCAGTTTGCCTTTTTCATTTGAGCTACTGCAGCTGCATCGACTTCTGGATCACCATATCCTAATATGTTTGGACCATACCCACACATATAGTCTATAAAGCGATTTCCATCTACATCCCACATCTCACTACCTTTTGCCTTTGAAACAAAAAATGGATATGCAGACATTGGTATCATACAGCCCTCTGCCGGCCCTAAGTGCCCATAAACACCATTGGGAACAACTCTAGCTGCCCTCATCATCATTTCAATGTTTTTCTTATACGTATATGTCATTCTATTTGCCTCCTTAAACTTAAGATAGATATCTAGGTAATATTGCCGCTATCTTGTTAAAACTGTCTAACATTAGCATATGTCCTTTAGTTTCTAACCTTCCAGTTGAAACTGCAGTCATAGCATCTAGTGTTCCATTGATAACTCCACCTGCAGTATCAATATCAGCAAACTCCATTATTGATCTTGGATTTTGACTTTTTTCTAAAACTGCAGTAAACTTACCATTTTTCCCGCCAGATTTTACAATTGTCGAATAAGCTACATCTTTAATACCAAGAGAAACTTCGCCATCCGCAGTTGCTCTCATTGCCCACTGTGCAATAGGGTCTTCGTTTCCTAACACAACAGCTCCAAGGGTCATTGCATAAAAAGCCAATGTTACAGAACGTTTTTTCTCATCATCGTTATCAAACTCTTTTTTCCTCATCAAAGCTGCCATATCACCTGTCAAAACATTAAACCATTGGTCTGGTTTTGCTAAAAGTGTTAAAACCTTTAAAATTCCTTTTGTTGGAATTGGCATAACGTTTTCACCTGCAACTAGCCTATTAAACTTATCACATGAATCAAAATATAAAACAACATTTGTTTTTACACCTTCTTCATAAGGATATACTTTGCATGCACCATTTTTAATATCTACCACACCATCTGGCCCACCTTTAACTTTAAAGCGAATTGCCACATTGTGTTGTTTTGCAAGCTCTTTTGCCGATTCATCAAGCTCTAGATATTTTTCAAGGACACCTATACCTGCATATAAATTTACAAAAGCTTGTGTTCTTTCTGATAATGCCATTTTTACCTCCTTCCCTACATATTAAATTTCAGCATATTTTATTGCTGTTATCGGGTTCAATTTATATTTTGTTTACATCAATAAAACTGTATCACTTAAGCCCTCTATTAAAGCGATGTAAACTATACTATACATAATATTATACCACCAAAAATATCATAAATAAAGAGGCAATAAAAAATAATTATTTACACCTTAAAACTAAATTGTAAAATGGTTTTATAGACTTAAAAACTAATTATAAAACAAGACAAAATAGTGTTTTAATTAATACAAATTAAAAAATAAACTCACAGTTGTGAGCTTATTTAATTTTGTTTTTCGCTTTTCTTGTTTTGTACCTAACAATTTTTTCAGTTGGCACCCTCTCTTCTGGTCTTGCTGGATTTGATGCTGGTGCTGGGTTTCCTTTTGGAATTTTATCAATTCCACGTTTGACTAAAGCACCCTTATGAGCTTTGTTGTATTTAGCTAAGAAGCGATGCCTACGAATACCTATTAAGACCATTACTGCGACAAAGACAACGAAAATACCTATTACAGCAAAAGTAATATATGTAAGTATTTTAGCATCAATATCTATACCACCAATAGTTCCATAAATCTCTCCTGAGTCACTTCTTGGTTGTATATTTGAAGAAGCAGCAAGTACATATGTTCCAAGCTCTTGAGAAGCAAAGACAATTTGCTTACCATCAGGGGTTCTTTGAATATTTTCGACGACATGTAAAGTCCTATCAGGAGATCTCTTATATACCGCAAATAATTTATATTGCCTATATTCTTCTGGAATTGTGAGTGTTATATCAAATGTTCCAAGTTCATAAGAAGAACCTGTTCCACTAAGAGATAATGTGTTGATTGAAATTACACTTCTTGCCTTATCAGAAGTTTGTGTTTGCATCAAATAGTCTTGCGTTGTAATAAAGACTTCGCTATTTTTATCAATACTTTCAACTTCTAATTGTTTACCAGGGTTTTCTGAAACTAAAGTCTCACCATAAATTTTAACTCCAGTTTCATTATCCTGTAACAAGTACACTTCACAAATTCTCTTCAACTCAACAATTTTATTTTTCAAATTTGAATTAAATACAGCTTTTTGATCACTTGCTAGTTCAATATATTTTGCATATACAGCCATTACATTTTGATAATCTGATGCTTCTACAACATTAGTTGCTGGCAATAAAGCTATACTCTTTTGAACTCTAATAACTGAAACCATTTTAGCAAGCAACCTATTGTATTCTGCTTTAAACTTTTCAAATTGACTTGTATAACCTTCTACGATTTGTTCTTGTTGCCATTGTGGGTACTCAATTAGAGGATCACCAGAATAAAACTTATCCCAATATGATTTCATCTTTACATAATCTAAATGAAGTTCAAATGTAGCTCTTGTATCAAAATCCCTTAAAAATGCTTGAAAATCTGCAATTTGCTTTCTCATAGTAGCAACTCTATCTTTCAGCCTAGCTATTTGTGATGAAAAATACTCATCTCTTGATTGACTAAACCAACCATAAAGTTTTGCTTCTTCATATTGATTTTCATATTCCCTAAGCATATTTAAATGTTCTTCACTGAGAGTTATCGCACTTTCATCACCAGCTGCTGTCAATGGGAATGGACGCATTTTAAACTTTAATTCTGTCTTATTCCCAGCCAAATCCTCAACAACGATATGAACATATGAAACAGTGTTATCGATGGTATTTGTCGCTATAATATGTCCGTATGGCAGTGGATATCCATTATATTCAGCACTTTTCAAATTGTCTTCAATATATGTTATTTGTTGATCTATATAATATTCGTTATATACTAAAGGATCTGTTATATTTTCTGGCGGAGTTGGATTTTGGAATTTCCCAGCATTAATAGTTGGAGCCACATTGTCAATATTAGCTTGGAATATTCTTTCAACCTCTCTACCTGCTTCCGTTACACATTTAATTCGAACGGTCTCTAGTGATCTTATTTTATAAGACTCTGCAATTTCAATTTCCGTCCATGCTTGTTCATCAACAGCAAATCTATAATATCTTGATGGAGAGATTGCTATAGAATCTAAGCGAGGCTTAATGAACAATCTTACTTCATCCGCATTAACCCATATGCCAGAATCAAGCTTTCCTCCAACTGGAGTTAATATGTTATTGATGCTCTTATATGCAACGCCTTCTAATAAAAAGTCAGGCACAACTTTATCTATCTTAAAGGATAATGTAAACTCTTTAGAATAACCATGAGACTTTTGCTCGGCTCTTAAAACGATTGTTGCGGTTCCGCCTTTTTCTGGGAATGAAACCATATGACTCGTATTTATTCGATTATTTCCTATCGGAACATATTCACTTTGTCCTTCCATGCGATATGAATATTCAACACCACTTGCATTTTGATAATTTCTTGAAATTTCAATAATTAAATCTTCTGAATGCCACATAGTGTTGATACTTGCTATGTCAAGCGTCTCCCCTGAAGCAGTTTTAACAATAATATTCTCACTATCAAGTTTTGGATAATTAACATCAATTTTGATATAAAAACTTGTCGATAAAATAGCCTCATCACCAGCCTGATTTGTTACCTTAATGCGAACTGTGTTTTTAATATTCACTACTTTTGCATGTGCTTTCTCATCTTCGCCTGCAGCATCTAAATCACCAACAAAAATCATAGATCTAGAAAAGTCTGTATATTCAGCACCTGGAGTCATCGCTCCATTAAAATATTGCTGCCATTCCCCCTCACCAATCTTATACCAATAGTAAATTTTTGAGGTGCTTTTTACCTTTACAGTGATTCCTGCTTTCTCAACCCATTCAAATAAATATAAATTCTCTTGATTTCCTAGATTACCATTTTCAGCATCTACAAAACTAATCGTGAGAGGATTTTCAGAAGCTTGCTTATTTATTGTTAATTTTGAAACTGCTGATGTATCAGCCCTTGTTGCCTTTAACCAGTATGTTGTTGTCAAAGGATTTAAAACATATGCATTTTGCAAAGAATTTACTGCCACCCACTCCGATGAATCTAGTGCTGGTTGGTCAGCGGTATTTGCAATAAAATAACTAACTGGTGCTCTATTTGAAACTAATACTGCTTTGCTTAGATCATTTTTACTTGGATCCCAATATTTAAAATCATGTTTAGAATAAGCAATCCAGCCACCTGCGTCAAACTCTCTTTCTCCAGATTGCTGATGCAAGCCATATATAGGATTAATTGATGAGGTGTCTTGTTTTATATCAACATGATTTTCTTCACTCGGCATACCACTTTCGCTAATTGCTCTAAAATATAATTTTCCGTTATATGAAGAATATTGTTTTTGTTCGTCTGTCAGAGCAGCATATAATGTCCCAATATCAGTAACACCTGTATCACCTATTCTCTCTTGTTCATTAAAATACCACTTTAATCCAGGGAATAAATACGTTAGTTTATAATTGTCGCTTGCTTTAAGTTGGTCTTCCTCACTTTGTATAACAATATCAACCCACTTTGCTTCAGTACCAGCAGGAGCCGAAGCGAGGTCTATTTTAACTTGATATTTAACAATAGCTACATTGATAGAATCTGCATCTAATTCTAATGTAATGCTTGTTTCAGAAGTTATCCAATTTACACCTGAACTTGATGGAGTAGATGTAATATTATATGATCTTGTATCATATTGAAACTTCACTATCGTATATTCAGGGCCTGTTGTAGAAACCTCTTCATTTTGATCTTTTGCTTTTGAATATAATCTAAACCCGAAACGCTTCCATCCTTCACCGCCTTCTGCAGGCATGAAAATATCAAAATATTCTTTATCTGTAATTTTAATTGGGCCTTCATCTGGACTATTAGGATCACCACTCATAGAAAAATCAATATACTCATATACGAAGTGACCTTGATGATTTGTGTCAAATTCAATTCTTATTGTTGAAGATACCTTTTCAGATCCATCAATCGCGAGACCATCTTTTATAGTATTTCCAGTTGTAGAATCTATAGTTTTTGCATTGATTTCACGCAATACAATATCTGTGTTATCAATATTCACTTCAACGACTATTTCGGCCCCAACACCAGAACCAGAACGAAGCATATACTTGTATATGCCTTTTGTATCCTTATTGATGGTATATATAATTTTTGTTGCTGTAATTTGTTTCTCATCTATCTCAGTACCTGATTCTCCACCATTAGCATATATTTCAAATAGGGCCGCCCCTGAAACTGGCAATGTATTAGTTGCAATTTCAACAACTATTTGTACTGCACCTTTGGCCCAATCACCCTCTTCTAGTTTTTGTGGATTTCCTGAGCCACCAACTATAAACTTTTCAACATTAGCCTCTGGTATTTTTGTATCTAAATAAAGAGCTGGCGAAAACATTTTTTCACTTGGAGTAACGTTAGCATTCATATCTACTTTGTTTTCTGCTTTATCAACAAGATAAAACCCAAGCTCTTGATTTTTTAAGCTTCTATCTATATATCCAACCATTCTTATGCTGCCTGTTGGTACTCCAGCTTGACTTGGATCTTTTATCAAAGCTAACTCTTGTGTTGTTTCTAACTCTTGACCTCTTATAAAACTAAAGGCTTTATATTGGCTTGTGCCAAGTGCTGCTAAATTATTCCTTGCTGTAAATTTTATTGGAAGAGCTGTAGCATACCACATTATTAATTCATTGTTTACTTTTTCGCCCGTTCTACTTGCTACTTTTGGAATATCATCTAAATTCAAATTCATGCCAACAGAATATCCACTTGGGAGAATTGTGACATTAAAATCTTTTACCTCCCCAAGTCCTGTCTTTGCTAATATTTTTATGTTTATGGTTATGTTAATAATAGGAAGATACGAATTTTGAGATTTTTCTTCTAATACAAAGATATATTTATTGTTTTGCTTCAAAACAGGCCTATAACTTCCTGTGGCTTCTGTAGATTTTTTCCAATAATATTCAATTATATTTGCAGTTTGATCTTGAGTAGTCAAATTAAATAATTCAAATGTCAGTTTATCTTGTGCATAACCAATTCTTCTAGAACCCAAAGGTTCTCCACCTAAATCATGATTAGATGATAATATTTGCTTACCATTTGCATCGATTCCATCTTTCGCAACTATACCTAACTTAGGGGCCTTTTTATCTATTCTAGCCCTAGTTGAAAGCATATTGATTTTTCCTGCACCTGTTGTTGCCCTAATATATATGTCTTGTGTACGCGATACTGTTACCCTTTTATAACTTCCAAAATCTTGCAAAACTTTCCAACCAACTTCGCTAAGATATTCATAAGTCACGCCAGATATTGGTCTTGTACTTACCGTATCTATAACATCAAAAGTTATATTTTCATATGACCATGCATTAGGGTCGTTATAATTATAAGCAAGCCCACCTTCCGTTTTTGCATCACAGTTAATGTTAGGAATTGTCCTGTCTATGTGTACATATACAGAAACCTCCCTTGTAATATCTCCTGCTTGAGCAAAAATTTTGAGTTCACCAGAATACATACCAACGCTATCATTTCCAATGCTTATATTTTCATGTAAAATATTTGCTTCATATCTCAATGTCTCTTCATTATATGAAAAATATACTGATTGACTAGCTAAAATACCATTCATAAATACAGCTCTAACGTCTGTTGCTTGTATGCTAGTAGAAACTTCCATGGATATGCCTTCTTTTGACCATATTTTAGGCAATCCCGATGCATTTGAAATATGAAGTGGATAATCTCTATTTCCTTCATATGTTGCATTTACATTTAAAATTTGAAGATCCTCAGGTGGATTTGAGGGCTCAAGTTTTATTTCAAACCACAAAGGCGAACGATATTTAACCGAAGGTGAATCGGTTGTATCTTCTATTTGAAAATATATATATCTAATGCTTAAAGTCGTCTTATTTGGGAAAAAGCGGTCATCCAACTCAACATCTTTTTTTGCTAAACAAATCTTATATGGGTCATCTACAAAAGCACAATCTGTAAAAGGAATCCAGTTTTCTAGATTTTGAAACGGATTTGCTGCAAGAGTTTCATCAAGCATGATAAAAGAAAAATTCATAGATGTAATGTTATTTTGAGTGCTCTCTGATTTAAATCTAACACTAAAGCCCATTCCATCTTCACCAAGTTCAGTTTTGTATGTAACAATACTTGGAGTGAATCCATGGGGAGTTATTTCTAGTTCATATTTTAGTTCATCTGAAGGTGATGCTAAATTTACAAAAACATCCCAAACTGGGAAAGTGTAATAATAGTATACATATGTGCCAGGATTGTCGGAGTCTGCTTGCCTAGCTCTAAAGTATATCATTCTTCTATATTCTTGTGCTTCAGGATTTGCAGTCTTAAATTTTGTTGTCAAATGCTCTACACATAAATAACCTTTCTTGTTAACTAAACTAAAATTTTCTTTTCCTGCAACTCCATCAGTTTTTAATGAAGTCCAAG
>JAAZJD010000014.1 GCA_012800525.1 Clostridiales bacterium | reverse complement strand
TTAAAATATCTACTTTTTTTATTTTATATCGCATTAAACCCTATTGTCAACAAAATATACAATTAGATGAATGGTTTCATTAAATTTTCACACAAAAAAATGCTTCCAAAAATGAAAGCATTTTTACCTCAAAAATTACATTAAAACCTAGTTTATTTATATTCAAATACTACCTGTACAGGATTATGGTCTGATATATATTCTCCATTGATTTTTGCATCAACAATACCATAAGTTTTAGCCTTTAAGTCCTCAGATTTGAATAAAATAAAGTCAATTACATAAGGTTCATCTATACCTTTTTTGCCATAACCATGGAAAGTATTTCCTTTCTTTACTACATTTACACCATCTGCATATTTTGAGTCATCTAAAAATGAAGTTACATAGTTGTATGGATCATTTGCATCTGTTACCTTAACATTTTCTGGAAAATTCAAGTCACCAAGCAAAATGACATTTGTAGCTTCAAATACTTCAATTTTTTGTTTTATAAGCTTCAAACTTTCCATTCTTGCCTCTTCCCCTGCATGATCAAGATGGCAATTAAAAACAAACAGCTCTTTTCCATTTTTATCTTCTAACTTAACCCATGAACAAATTCTTGGCAAAGCTGCGTCCCAACCAATACTTTCTTTTTCTGGAGTTTTAGATAACCAAAAAACACCTTTATCTAATAATGTAAATCTTTTTTCGTTATAGTATATGCCACAAGACTCAGAGTTTATTCCTTTGCTTGCCCTATATGGTGTATATCTTCCATAACCTACCAAATACTTTGCTAAATGCTTATCTGGTCTTTTTTGCAACTCTTGTACACCTAAAATATCTGGCATACTATTTCCAATAGTTTCAAAAACCAATGGTGCTCTTAAGCCCCATCTATGCTTTCCAAATAACTCACCAGTCCAGCATCTAATATTAAAAGACATTACTACAATTTCATTTTGATTTATTTCTTTTTTAGAGATATCAACCTCCTTTGAATAGGCATCTACATTCCATGCAACATGTGCATAATCAAGTCCTATCCCCACTACAAAAGATAAAATTATTACCCCAATTATTCCAACTGTTAACATAGTTATGAGGCCTTTTTTTGTTAAACTTTGCTTTGACATCTTTCCCTTCCTAAATATTAATATTTTCATTTTACCATAGTTTAATTCCTTTAACACTATTTCTTATCAAGTTCTATTAACTATATAAAAGCTACACTTAGCTCGTATACATATACTCACAAGTTATGCTAATTGAATTGTTAAAGCTGGTGCAACACCATAACGCTCTTCACTAACACCAACAGCATCATCATTTCCCCCAACACTGCCATCTACAACTCCAGCCACTCTAGTGCTAGAATTTGCTGAAGGTGAACGTGTATACCAAGTATAAACATTATTTGAACCGTAATGTATGTATATCCCGGTTGCTATACTATAATCAGTGGCTTCTATAATCCTTTCTGTAGATTCGTTAAAACCATAATTTGCATTTGTCACCTCTTCATAACTTAATAAAAAGATTTTATCGTTTGTAGGGGTGTCACTAGCATACATATTTGGTGATGTTTCAGTTGTTGATGCACTATTATCTACTGCTGTTATATCGATTTGATTTTTTTCAGAAACACTAAATGCTGTTTTAAAAAATCCATAATCTAAAGAAGTCCCATCAGCTAACTTGCTATTTAACCAAGCCCTTATTTCACTATATTCATAATTATTTGCATATACTCCATTTTGCATGCCTTCATACCACTCATTATATCGACGATTGACTAATGCAACTTCACTAAATAGTAATGCTTTATTTGCATCTGTATCTAAAGTATCATAATTTAATATTCTCCATTTGATAGGCTCTACCTTGAAATAATATGTTGTATAACTATAAACATTTTCACCATTTGAAAATGTAGAAGTAGGATGATTTGGATGTGCAGTGATTTTTGAATAAAACTCACCATCACTACCTAAGTAATATCCTCGGCTATCAGTTGTTTCTGCAGTGATTACCACATCATTTGATTTAATGGTTTGAGGATATTCTCCAAATAAGACATATTCTCCACCAGTTTCATTAGGTGTACCATCCTGATTAATACGTTGATATGTTGGATCTGCTACTACTTCTATATTTTCAATAGATATGTTTTTAGTGTTTCCTAAAAAGTCCGTTGCTGTGATTGTAAAGCTCATTGTTTGACCCACTTCTTGTGTGCCATTTGGCGTTACTACTATATTTTCATTCGCAATTAATTCGTTAAAACTATCCTTTGCTGATACACCAAATAAACCAGCCATAATAACATCACTTTTTCTTACAGTTGTTTTAGCAGAAACATAAGTTATGACAGGCTCACCATAAACTTTGATGTCATAATCTTGAGCTTGCCTATGTCCCTTATCATCAGTTGCAATGACTCTAAAAGTCAATGTTTCACCAGGAAATTGATCTCCCATAACCGATACTTCCTTATTAGAAGGATTATCAAATGAGTCTTTTGCTATTATTTCTTCAGCTAAATCAGCAGAATTTTCTGTTACTTTCATCGCTTCACGAGTCCAGACTATTATAGGATTTCCATAAACCTTAACATTTTCAATTGTTTGTGTTGTTTGGTTACCAACCACATCGGTGGATGTTATATCTACTGTTACTATATCTGATACACAATATTCACCTTCTTGAACGCTTACAGTTATAGCTGTGTTTTCACCAAAAGTATCTTTGCCACTAGCGTCGAATAAAGCAGAATCTAATGCATTTAAAACATGAAAATAATCTTTGGTTTGATTGTATTCTAATGTAGGGTTGCCATAAACTCTAACACCCTCAATATATTTTTCAGCAACATTGTTTTTACTATCTTGGGCATCCACCTTAAATTTAATGATGCTACCCGCAACCCAAATCTCTGCACCTATTCTTTCAATGAAAATAGAAGAAGAAATATCTACACCAAAACTATCTTTTGCCGATACATCAAATAGTGTTTTAAGTGCGGCATTATTTGTCGTTTCATCCACGGCTTTTACATTTTTCTTGGTATATGACACTATTGGTTCTCCATAAACTTTAATGCCAGGAGCTTCTTTTGTTGTTTTATTTCCATATTTATCAGTTGATGTTAGCAATAAAGTTACTATAAAACCTCCAATATAATCTGTATTACCATATTTATCTGGTTTTACGGAAATACTTGTAGTTGTATCATCACCAAAAGTGTCTTTTCCTTTAACGTTAAATAAGCTAGGCTTTAATTCATCTGACATATTAAAAAATGTCTTTGTTTCAGTATATGACAATGAAGGCTTTCCATATACCTTAACATCTGTCTTTTCTTTTGTTACTTTGTTGCCTGCAGCATCCGTTGATGTTAAAACTACAGTTACCTTGTCACCAGCATTATATGTAGCTTCTTTAATAGAAACATTTATAGTAGTGTTTTCATTGAAGGAATCTTTGCCTGTAGCACTAAAAAGAGCGGCATTTATTACATCTGCCTTATTGATATGGCTTTTTTCTATATTGAATTCTAGTGTTGGCATTCCATAAACTTTTATATTTTCTATAGTAATTTCTTTTGTTAAGCCATAGTCGCCAGTTGCAACCAATGTTACACTAACAGTTTCGCCAGCTTTTTGTTCGCCATTAAGAGTTGTTTCTATTGTGACTGATTTACTTGCATTATCAAGCAATTGAGCACCAAATAATGTGGCATTTACTGTATCATTTACTTTTATTGCAATTTTTTCTATATTATATGTAAATTCCCCTAAAGCATATTCAGCCCATTTTGCAGTAACTGCAATATTGCCTGTTGCATTTTTTAAATATTCTGCAGTCAAAAAAGTTTCATTATCTTCCAAAACCCAGCCAAGAAAGACAAAACCTTCTCTTGGTTGTGGATCTGGAATTGCAATCTCATCACTAGATATATTTATTGGTTGAAGCTCACCACCATCAAAAGACACTTTAACTTCTTCAGGCTCCGAGTTATTTTTATCTTTACAAGCAATTAAACTCAAACTAAGTGCTAGTGTTAAAGCTAGAACTATAATTAATATCACTTTTGAAAACTTTTTCATAAGATTTTCTCCTTTGTACATTTCGAACAAATATCTATCTCTTTTCCACAGTTTTTATTACTAGTTTTTACATGTTAAAAACATTTCACCTTTATACCTACATTTTATAGATTGAGTTATCCTTCTAAGTTAATCCACAAAGCAGGAACTACTCCATCTTCAGAATTTGTAATGCTATCATTTGGCAAAAATCGCCCATCATCATCAATGCAAGATACTGATTGATCAGAGAAATTGTTAGGTGAGCGCAAATACCAGTATCCAAAAATATACTTATATGCACCCGTTGCTAAACTATAATCACTTACTTTTTTTTCTTTCAATGCATCAGAAATATCAAAACGTTCATTAAAACCATAGTTAGGATTGAAAGCTTCAATATAGCTTAGCAAAAAGATTTCATCTACTGTATTATCACAAACATAATCATTAAATTCATAACCAGTACTTGCTGCACTATTATCTACTGCAGTTTTTTGAATTAAATCCTTTTGTAATTTACTAAATGTCTTATTTAAAAATTCTCCAATTAACCAAGCTCTTATTTCACTTTCTTTATAATTACTGCTGTCGGAATCATATGCCATATTAGATATAATACTTTCGCAAAGTAAAAATGCTTTATTCCCATCTTGAGCAAGGGTATCATAATTTAAAATTCTCCATTTAATATACTCAACTTTGAAATAGTAAGTTTCACCATCAACAGCTTCAGTTACACCATCTTCAAATAAGTCGCCAGTATCAAAAGGTGTTGCAACTACTTTAGCATAATATGCTCCATCGCTCCCTAAATAATATCCATTAGGTTCAGGTGTTGTTGGATTTGGTATTGTCACACTAGCTAATTTAAGAGTTTGAGGATATTCTCCAAAATAAATGTATTTGCCATCTATGCTAGCTTCATCCACATCATTTATTCGTAAATAAGGACCTGTAAAAAGACTATCATCTACATCTATCAAAAAAGTTTTGTTATTGGCATTACCAACAGCATCGATTGTAGACATTCCAATTCTAACCTTGCTTCCTGCAATCTGAACACCATTAACAAGTTCTGTTGTTACCAAAAGGGGCTTTCCAAAACTATCTTCTGCTTTTGTGCCAAATAGTAAATTATTTACAGCATCATTCTCACTTATAGCTACCCTTGTATCATCATAAGTAATTTTTGGTGTTCCATAAACTTTAATATTTTTAACTTCCTCCATTTTGTTGTTGCCTGCAGCATCAGTTGCAGAAATTTGAACTGTTATTACTTCACTAGCCTGTTTAGTTCCCACTATATTTGTTGTTATTTGAAGCGGCTGTTGAAAACTATCTTTAGCTGTGGCATTAAACATGGCGGTATTAACTGTATCGCTTTCTTTTATAGCAGCTTTTGCAGTATATGTGATTGTAGGTATTCCATATACTTTAACCCCTGTTATAATCTTTTCCTTTGTCATCCCATACTTACCTTCAGCAGTTATTTTCACACTAATAGTTTTGCCTGCTTTTTTCTCGCCTTCAACAAGAGTGGCACCAAGCATTACCTCTTCACCAGTACTGCTCGTTATTGTTGCACCCAATGTTTCAACATTTATTGGATCACTTAACTTAATTGCAAGGTTTTCTTCACATTGAATATCATTTAGATAATAGAATCTTGCACGAAGAACTAAATCTGCAGTTACAGGGTTACTTTTAAAATATTCCGCGTTGACAGGTGTTCCATTGTCTAATTCCCAACCTTCAAAAACTTGCCCTTCAACTACTGGATTATCTGGAAAAGCAACATCACCATTTGTAGCTATATTTATTGCACTAGCTTCTTTCCCACCGACCATAAAAGACACTTTAACTTCTTCAGGCTCAGAGTTATTTTTATCTTTACAAGCAATTAAACTAAAACTAAGTGCTAGAGTTAAAACTAAAACCAAAAATAATATGATTTTTTTAGATTTTTCCATGAGATTTTCTCCTTCATTTATACGCCTTAATGCTCAATTTCCCTTGTTTCTACCTCAACTGTTCCACTTTACATTGAAATTAATTCATAATGTTTTTTATCCTATGTCAAGCCATAAGGCGGGGACGACACCAGTTTCGTAATGTTCGATATTCTCATCATTACTAATAATTCCATAACAATTGCCAACAAACACATTTTTATTTTCAGCATTTGGCGAACGCAACCACCAATAACCGTTGCCTATTTTCATATATGTCCCTGTTGCTAAACTATAATCACTTGGTACTTTTCTTCTTTTTGTATCGCCAAAAGTATGTCTATTTTTAAAACCATAATCTAGATTCATAGCTTCAGCATAGCTAAGTAAAAAGATTTTATCCGTCGTATTGTCACAAGCATTAGGATTAGGCTCTACACCAGTGCTTGCAGCACTATTATCAACCGTTTTTGCTTGAATTAGTGCTTGCTCTAATGTATTAAATGCTTTGGTTAAAAATTCATTTATTAACCATTTTCTTACATTGCTTTCTTTGTAGTTATTGCTTGTATTTGTAGGATCATATGCCCTATTGGCTATTATGCTTTCACATAGTATTAAAACATCATCACCATTTGTAGTGAGTATTCGCCATTTTATTGGTTCTACTTTAAAATAGTATATTTCGTGAAGAATAACTTCTGTTGTGTTATCTTTGAAAAAATAACCAGACTCAAAGGGTTTTCCTAATACTTTAGCATAATATGCCCCATCACTTCCCAAATAATATCCATTAGGTTCAGGGGTTGTTGGATTTGGTATTGTCACGCTAGCTAATTTAAGAGTTTGAGGATATTCTCCAAATAAGATATATTCGCCGTCTTCTTGAGGTTCGTTAGAAGCATTTACACGCACAAATAGTGCTTCTTGTATTGTAACATCTCTTGTAATAACCTCTGTTTTATTACTTGCAGCATCAGTTGTAGAAAATTTAATAGTTATTGTACTTCCAGCAGCATGAGTTCCACTAGCAAGTGTTGCTGTTACAGGAATAACTGTATTAAAACTATCTTTTGCCACTACATTAAATGCCTTGCTATACGATATTTGATTGGCGTAAATAAATGTTTTGGTAGTATCATAAGTTATCCTAGGTTCACCATATACTTTTACATTATTTACTTCAGCTATTTTGTTATTGCCAGCTGCATCCATTGCTGATAATTGAACTTTGACTGTTTCCGTTGGAGCATAATTTCCAATTATTTTTGTAGTTACATCAAGAGTTTCATTAAAGCTATCTTTTGCTAGTGCATTAAATATAGAAGCATCAATGCTCTCATCTCCTGCTTTTATTGCTGTCTTTGCTGTATATGTCAAAGATGGCATCCCATAAACTTTAATGCCTGTAAATATTTTTTCCTTTTTCATATCATATTTACCTGTTGCAACTATTTTTACCTTCATAGTTGTACCAGCCATTTGCTCACCATCAAAAATTGTTGCAGTTGTTTCTACAGATTCACCATAACTATTAGTAATTGTTATACCAATTGCCGCAGCAGTAACTTCATCATTTACCTTGATTGCAAGTTTTTCGGAGTCATATTCAAAATCATTTAGATAATAAAGTTTAGCACGAAGAGATAAATCTGCAGTTACTGGATTATTTTTAAAATATTCTGCATTTACATCTGTTCCATCTTCTAGCTCCCAGCCTTCAAAAACTTGCCCTTCAACTACTGGATCATCTGGAAAAGTAACATCACCATTTGCAGCTATATTTATTGAACCACTCTCCTTATCGCCAATCATAAAAGAAATCTTAATATCTGCTGGCTTATCCTTATCTTTACAAGCAATTAAACTTAAACTAAACATAAACGTTAAGGCTAGAACTAAAATTAATATAACTTTTATAGATTTTTTCATGGAACTTTGCCCCCTATATCTTTGAATGTTGCACCTCGTACACTTAATGTAAAATTATAACTACATTACCCTATTTTATGATGTACACATAAAAATTTGTATTTTGTTCACCTAATATAAAATTATAACTATATGCACCTGGTACATTTAATATAAAATTATAACAATACTATCCTATTCTATAATATACGCTCAAAAAGGCGGTTTGTAAATGCCACCCTCCAACGCTGGCTTTTAAAAAAGTAATATTTGCATAAAATAAAAATCTAATAGATTAAACCTTTTTTACGCTTTTACTAAAAATTAAAGTCGTTTTTGGCTTACAATTTAAAATTTCATAAGAGATTTGTCCTAGGACAAAAAAGTTGAATGTTTAAATTCTTTTATATATATGCTAAAATTTAATAAGACAAAATTTTTTGTCTATGTTTGTTTGTAATTTTTATGGTAAAAGACTTATAAACAAATAATCTAAAACTAGGAGATGGGATATTATGGCAACAAAATATGGTGCATATGCAGGAAAAGTTATGTATGTTGATTTGACAACAAAAACATACAAGGAATATCCAGTCAATGATAAAGATAGGAAACTTTTTGTAGGAGGAAAGGTTTTAGCAGCAAGGATAATGCACGATCTTATAAAAGGACCAGTAGATCCTTTTAGCCCTGAAAACCCCATAATAATAACTAGTTGTCCATTAAATGGAACGCCTTGCCCTTCTTCTGCAAGATTTAATGTAAGTGCAATATCTCCACTAACGAATCTTTTGACCTCTTCAAACTGTGGAGGAAGCTTTGGAACACAATTAAAAAGAGCAGGACTTGATGCCCTCATTATTGTAGGAAAAAGTGAAGATTTTATATATTTAGATGTTTCAGAAGATGGAATAGAGTTTAAAGACGCAGAGTTTTTACGTGGTAAACACACTGGTGAAACTCAAGAACTTTTACCTAAAAAAGCTGGAAAATTTGTCATTGGACCTGCTGGTGAAAATTTAGTTAAATATGCTTGTGTAGTTTCTGATGAACGTGCTGCTGGTCGTGGTGGAGTTGGTGCTGTTTTTGGTAGCAAAAACCTTAAAGCTGTTATTGCAGATGGGAAAAATATGGCACCAAGATATAACCAAGATAAACTAACAAAACTGATTAGGAAATGGGTAAAAGATCTAACATCTCATCCACTAACTGGTGATCAATTACCAAAACTTGGAACTGCAGGACTACTATCTACTATGCAACAAAAGAAGCTTCTTGCTACAAAGAACTTTAAACAAGGTCAATTTGAACACTATAGAGATATTTGTGGCGAAGAACTTGCTGAAAAATATTTAATTAAAAATAAAGGATGCAGAGCATGCCCTATTCAGTGTGGTCGTGTTGTCGAAGTAAATGGTAAAGAAGTAAAAGGACCTGAAGTTGAAATTATGGGTCTTATGGGTGCAAATATTTTAAACAATGATTTGCAAAAAATCATTCAATGGAACTATGAACTAGATGAACTTGGTATGGACACCATTTCAACAGCTGGAACAGTAGCTTTTGCAATGGAATTAAATGAAAAAGGAATTTGGGATAGTGGACTAAATTTTGGAAAAGTAGATAACATCTCACAAATTTTAGATGACATTGCTCATAGACGTGGTGAAGTTGGAGATCAGCTTGCAAACGGCAGTAAGTGGCTTAGTGAAAAATATGGTGGTAAAGATTTTTGCATGAATGCAAAAGGCATGGAGCTATCTGCATATGAGCCAAGAGCAGCTGTAGGTCAAGGTCTTGGATATGCAGTATCAAATAGAGGCGGCTGCCACTTAAATGGTGGATACCTCGTTGTTTTAGAAGGACTTGGATTAAGTATTGACCAATATACGACTGCTGGCAAAGCTGCTTTTACTGTAATGTTTCAAGATATTATGGAATCAGTTTCTGCAGGTGGTAACTGCTTATTTACAACTTATGCTTTCTTCCCACCTTTCTTATTAAGTAAACCAAACTGGTGGTTAACAAGAATTGTAAACAAAGTATTTCCATATTTTGGACCTATTATTAAAATAGCTAATAAACATTCAAAGTTATTAAAAGTTAATATCGCCTCTATGCTACCTCAACCTCTTGGAATTACTCATGCTACAGGAATCAAAATGACTATGGGAGGAATGATGGCTCTTGGTGCTAGAGGATATAACCTAGAGCGTCTAATTAACTTTAGGCTTGGACTAGACCCTGCCACTGACACTTTGCCAAAACGACTAACAGAGGTTTTACAAGATAGAGACAACAAGAGAAGTAAGGTGCCATTAGATAAGTTGCGTGCTAAATATTACAGTGCCCGTGGTTGGAAAAAGGATGGGACAATAAAAAAGCGCACCCTACGCTACTATAATCTTTTAAACTTAGATGATATATCTACCAGGTCTTTAGAAGAACAAGGCGAAAGGAATATCATTCCGCCAAAACCTAAAAAAAGAAAAAAAGACTAAACCTAAAAAAAAATCAAGCTGCAGAGAATGTGGCTAAAAAATAATGTATCAAATGCAAATACAAATGATATACAAAAGAAACCTTTAACTGAAAAAGAATAGTAACAACATATTAAGGAAGTTCTTACGAGAAAAGTAGCTAAGGTACAAAGAGTTAACTGAAAAAATGGAAACTGCCACAGCTAAGAACCCTTAACCGTAGGAGAAAAGCAACAACGTATTAATGAAGCTAGTTAAGGATACTGAAAACAAATAATATGAAAAAAGAGAATTTGGTTACAGTTGAATTTTTTGGACTATATAGACTTGCATACAAACGTGCATCTGTCGAACTTGATGCTAAAAATATCAAAGATTTATTTAACCAATTATATGAACTAGATCAAGTATATACACCAAAGGAACTTAAAAACTCAATTGTAATATTAAACGGAACAAACATTATGGAGCTTAAAAAATTTAGAACAAAATTAAACGCTGGCGACAATGTGTTGATAATGAATGCGGCATCTGGCGGTTAAGTCCACTTGAAAAGACTAAGACTAATACCAAAATAAAATAAACTTTTTAAAACTAAGGTAGAGTTATGTTAGATTTTGATAAAGCAATAAGAGATAAAACCATAGCGATTATAGGTTGCGGAGGACTTGGATGTAATCTTGCACATTTAGTTGCAAGACTAAACCCAAAAGAGATAATAATTTTTGATGGTGATGAGTTTTCTGCAAGCAATTTAAATAGACAACTTTTTGCAACTCAAAATACCATAGGTAAAAATAAGGTAGAAGTTGCAAAAGATATGCTTTTATCATGCACTGGTGCAACAATTAAAGCCTATCCTTCCTTTTTTCATGAAGAAGAAGCTCACCTTATAAAACATGCAAATATAATACTTGATGCAACTGATAATGTAGGAGCAAGATTTACAATTGAACAAATTGGCAAAATGTATAATATCCCAATTGTTCATGGTGCAATTAATGGGCTTTTTGGCCAAGTTGCCATAGTTTATCCAGGAGATACAACATTTGAAAAACTTTATCCAAATAAAAAGGAAAAAGAAATAAGGACGACATATAGCTATGTGCCGTCCCTTATAGCTTCAATACAAGTTGCTGAAGCTGTAAAATATTTTGCTAACGAGTCTCCTTTAAAATCTTATGAGGTTTTGTGTATAGACATATTGTCTATGGATATAAAAAAGATAAATATTTAAATTGGAAGTCATATCCACTTAATTTAAAATCAAATAATTTGAGTGAAAAAATAAAAATGCTTCAAAATAATATAAAATAATGATTTCGATTTATCCCAAACCTTTATGTTACCGTGCTAATATGAAGTAACAAACAATATTAAAGACTATAGACTTAATAAAAAAGTTTAAGTTACATAACTATTGATGGATAAAAATTAATATATTCTACTATAAAGTTATTAGATTAAATTAAGAATTTAATTAACCGACGATTACGACATAAAACCGACGCAAATTTTTGCGTCGGTTTTGCGTCGGTTTTATGCTATAATATATTTAGAAAATTAAAAATGATTATATAAGGTTATTTCCGTTTATATTAATACATTGTTATACGAGGTGATAATTATGAAAGAAAGCAAAATTTTAGAATTAAAAGAAACTATAAGCAATACATTTATAAAAACAGTATCTGCTTTTGCCAATTTTAATACAGGACAAATTGTTTTTGGTGTCAATGATCAAGGTAAAATTGTTGGAATCGAAAATCTAAATGAAGCTTGCCTTATCATCGAAAATAAAATTAATGACTCAATAAAACCGCGTCCAGATTTTTCATTTGATATCAATAGAAACACTAATGTAATAACACTGACAGTAGAAAAAGGTGCATTTAAACCATATTTATATAAAGGCAAAGCATATAAAAGAAGTGGGACCTCTACTGTTGAGGTTGACCAAATTGAACTGAAGCGATTGATTTTATCAGGACAAAATTTATCTTTTGAAGGACTTCTAATTGATGATGAATACTTAAGTTTTAAATATTTATTTACACAACTTAAAAAAACCTTAAAAATAGAAAACTGCACAACAGATACTCTTAAAACATTAGGCTTATTGGATGTTGACAATAAATACAACAATGCAGCTGCCTTGCTTTCTGATAAAAATAATTTTCCTGGAATTGATATAGTGAAGTTTGGCTCCACTATAAATGATATTTTATATAGAAATACCATCAATCATATATCTATTCTAGAGCAATTTAATCGCGCTGAAGAAATATTTAAACAATATTATATGGTAGAAAAAATACAAGGGATGAAAAGAGAAACAACATTTTTAATTCCTTTAGAAGCATTTAGAGAAACAGTTGCCAACGCATTAGTACATCGCACCTGGGATGTAAATCCTCATATAAGAATTGCAATGTTTGATGATAGAGTTGAAATTTATTCACCAGGTGGTTTGCCACTGGGTGTTAATGAAGAAGAATACTTAAATGGCACTATATCTTCATTAAGAAATCCAATAATAGCAAATGTCTTTTTTAGATTAGATATTATTGAACAATTTGGAACTGGTATTAAAAGAATTAAAGAATCATATAGAGAAATAAAACATCAGCCTATTTTTAAGGTTTATGAAAACAGTATTATGACCATATTACCTTCTACAACAAAACGAGATTTGTTAACCGTTGAAGAAAAAGAAATATTTGATCATCTTTCTTCTGGTATGATCTTATCTACTAGTGACCTAACATCAATAACTAATTTTGGTAAAGATAAAGTGCTTAACTTGTTAAACAGCCTGATTTCCAAGCATTATGTAAAGAAAATTGGCTTTGGAAGAGGCACAAAATATAAAATACTCTAAATTTTACTGTTCATATAAAATCTTTAGGTCATAAATAATTAATACACTATCATATAAAAATAAAAACCGACGATTACGACATAAAACCGACGCAAATTTTTGCGTCGGTTTTGCGTCGGTTTTAAACTGCCAATATGAATCTAGTTTCTAGACTTTGAACTTAAAGTTACTTTTGAATCTAACATCTAGTTTTTAATTTAACAAAAAAACACTTACTAATGAAGATTCATTGCACCTGAATATTAAACTTTAAAAGTCAGTTTTTTATTAAGTTTCGTCGTCGTCTTCTATGCCATCATTATTAGTTTTTGCACGAGAACATTTCTCCATAAATCTACGTGCGGCTTCATGTTTCTTTCTTAAGTCTGCAAGGCGCTCTTCTTTAGTCATTTTTGCGAGACGTTCATTTTCTTTCTTTCGAATTTCATTAGCTCTTTCTATAGACCAATCTTCATGCATAATTACCTCGTATGATAATGTTTTGAATTTAACCAGTGTAAATGGTTAGAACATTAGTTGTATATATTTATTTTGAATTTCTCTTCTCGCTTTATTTGCCATATATTTACAATATTATTTTAGAAAAATTCTAATTTTATTTAATTATCCTCAGTTTTTTTATTTTCTTCAGCAGTAATTAACTTAGTTTTTAGACCATGTTCTTTTGCATATTGAGATGCTTCTTGATTTGTTTTTTTATAATCCTCTAAAAGCTCGTCTTCTGTCATATTTTCTAATCGCTTATTTTCTTCCTCACGAATTTTTTTAGCTTTTTTTCGCATTAAACATTTATCACACATAACTTACCTCGTAAAATGTTGTTGGAATTTAACCAATAAAAATAGTAAGCAACATTACTTTGTATTTATAATTTCAAATTCTTCCTCAACTTATATATAAATTTAATATAAAATGCACTGAAGGTCAATGTTGAATCCTATAAAGATATTAGATATGGTAAAGACAACTGAAATAAGTTAAAATGTAAATAAATAAAATTTCATTTAGACATTTTACTTGTTTGAGACTAAACATTGCTGGTTTGAATTCTAAAATTTACAAAGGAGCTATTTATGGCAAAAAAAGAAAAAGCACAATATACTAAGCATTTAAAATTTAGAGAAATTTTGATTTTCTCTCTTGGATTATTTGGTTTGCAGATGATCGTTTTTTATTTAAATTCGTATCAAGTTGAGTTTTATGGAGCAACAAAAATGGTTCCTGTAGATAAAATGGTAATAGTGCCATTTATAATCTTAGGAGCAAAAGTAGTTTCTGCTTTTTTTGACCCTATTATTGGAAATTTGATAGATAGAAAAAAGACAGGAAAGCTTGGAAAATTAAAACCTTTTATTCTATATTCCATAGCTCCACTACTTTTATTTACAATACTAATTTATGTAAAAGTTCCAATTAAAGGCTTTGCTTTATATGTTTGGATATTTTTTACAACTACTGCTTGGAGTATTGCAATGACTGTAGCAGATGTTCCTTCGCAGGCAATGTCTGCAGTTTTAACACCCGATCCTACAGAGAGAACTAATGTTATTAGTTTTAGTGGAACACTAAGATCGATTGGACAAGCTGCCCCTTATGTTGTTGTTCCAATTATTTGTGCAATTGTTCCAAGTGGTGCATCTTTAGTTGATGGCTCTTTAAACGCTAGTGAATATCTTGTAAGTGCAATAGTTATTGGTATTTTAGGCTGTTTGATGTTACTTTTAATAGTTTTTGTAAACAAAGAGAGGGTTCCATATGTCACTGAAAAAATGAGTCTTAAAACCACTTTTGAGGCAATCAAAGGAAATAAATATCTCATGTTAATCATGCTTTCATTCTTTCTTGGTTTTGGTAGACATGCTGCTATGGCAATACAAGTTCAAACAGCCACCGCAATACTTGGTAGTGCAAATAAAATCCTTATTCTAGGGTTACCATCCGCTGCTGGTACTATGACTTCAATGGTTTTAACTCCAGTTTTAATAAAATATTTTGATGAACGAAAAGTTTATGTTGGACTATCTTTTTATGGGTTTGCCACTGCAATTCTTGCATTTTGCCTTGGAAAATATACATCATATCATATGGCTGGCCTAGTTATTGGTCTATTTTTGATGTGCCTACAATTTGGTGCAGTTAATATTATGCCTATGATAATGGTTGCAGACAGTGTTGACTATTACGAACATAAGACAGGTAAAAGAACTGAAGGCATTGCCTATGCTGTTTTATCATTTTCAATCAAAGTAACTCTGGCTTTAGGTGCTGCTGTTAGCTTAGCTGTAGTATATAGCAGTAAAGTTGGTTATGATGCAACTATACCCGCATCTGAAATAACAAAATCTACAAAAGACGGGGTATATTTTGCCTACAACTTAATCCCTGGTATATCTAGTTTTCTTGCTGCAATCCCTATCCTTTTCTATGACTTAACTAAAGACAAGAAAAAGAAAATTTCAGAAGAATTAAATGCAAGAAGAGCTGCAAGTGAAAATACTGAATCTGAATAACTCAATTCTAAAACACAAAAAGCACTAAAAAGTTTTTCGACTGCTAGTCGGAAAATTGCTAAAAATTAAAAGTTTTTCGACTGCTAGTCGGAAAATATTGACATGCTCATCGTTATGGAATATAATTGTAAATGAGGTGATATTATGATAATACGTCAAAAATATTTAGACCAATTAACTATGTATTTAGGTAGTGATTTTATAAAAATACTAACTGGCGCTAGAAGAGTTGGTAAATCAACTATGCTCTTGCTTTTAAAACAACATCTAATAAACAAAGGTGCAAAAGAAGAACAGTTTATAGAAATTAATTATGAGAAACTTTCTTTTGATAAACTCAAAGATGGACAAGCTCTACATGAATATGTAAAAGAGCGCATAATTGATAAAAAACAGATGTATTTATTTGTAGATGAAATTCAAGAACTCCCAAAATGGGCTCCAATTATAAACAGTTTAAGAGTCTCATTCGGGTGTGATATATATATTACAGGCTCAAATGCAAGAATGTTTTCAGGCGAACATTTAACATATTTATCTGGAAGATATGTCGAAATAAAAATATATCCACTATCGTTTAAAGAATTTATAGAATTTCGAAACTATAAGTCTCAAGATATAACAAAAAGCTTTAATGAATATTTAAAAGTTGGCTCATTCCCAGCTGTAGCTCTTACGGAAAATGAACAGTTGATAGATGTTATCCTTGCTGGACTAATAGATTCAATTCTTGGAAGAGATATTATTTTGCGAGGGAAAATAAGAGATGAAGGAAACTTCTTTAAATTTGCTAAATTTATATTTGAAAATATTGGGAACCAAACTTCAGCAAATAAAATTAAAAATACAATGATATCTGAAGGACATAGTATTACCTCCGACACCGTAGACAATTATCTTAAATTAATGTGCGATGCACATATGTTATACCAATGCGAACGTTATGATATTCGCGGTAAAGAAAGACTCAAAACCAATGGAAAATACTATGTTGTTGATATGGGATTAAGAAACAAGTTACTTGGATATAAACCAACAAACTTAGGTCATATAATTGAAAATATAGTATATTTGCAACTAATACGAGAAGGAAACACTGTATATATTGGGAAAAATATGACTACTGAAGTTGATTTCATGGCAGTAAAATCAAGCCAAATAAAATATATCCAAGTTGCACTAACTGCTCTTGAGGAAAAAACCCTTGATAGAGAAATGAGGGCACTAAATTCAATAGCAGATCAATATCCTAAATATTTAATAACAATGGATAAAATAGATCTTTCTCAAAATGGAATTATTCATATAAACTTACTTGATTTCCTATTAGAAAAAGTAAAATTATAAGATTTTTATCAAGTTTTGTTATAAAAACCGCCCTCCTTATGTTAGATTTATTGGGTGCCTAATTAGAATACTTATATCATAATGTCTCGTATTCAAATACTAAAATAAAAAAGCAACCTAGGTTTAGATTGCTTTTATATATTTATATAGCTGAATATATTTTAACCTTTTTTAATATCACATGGCATTTGGTTATCGCCACCTAAAATTCTTGTAGGCTCTTTACATACTGTAACGCAAAGCTCTCTTGTATATGTTTTATATGTATAATATCCACCAGATAAGTTGTAGACATTTTTATACCCGTTGTTTTTCAAAATCATTGCAGCAATATACCCTCTCAAGCCTACTTGACAAAAGATATATATTTTCTCATTTTTGTCTTTTGGAAACTTATCAAGGTTATCTCTAATTGTATCAACATCTATATGTTTTGCACTTTCAATTGAGCCCTTTTGAACCTCGCTACTAGTTCTCACATCAACTAAAAAAACCTTTTCTTCAACAAGCTTTTTAACATCTTGAGCATAAAATGGAATATATCTTTCTTTAGAAATATTTTCTGCAATATACCCTAAAATGTTTGTTGGATCTTTTGCGGAAGAAAATGGTGGAGCATAACAAATTTCAATATCTGCAAGCTCAAAAGCATTAAGCCCCCCTTTCATAGCTGTTGCAATAACATCGATTCTTTTTTCTGTTCCATCTTGCCCAACAGCTTGAGCGCCATATATCTTTCCTGATTTTTTATCATATAAAAGTTTTAGAGATATCATTGTTGAACCTGGATAATATCCAGCATGATTTCCTCTATGAGCATGCACTGCAACATATTCAATATTTTTTGCCTTTAATGTTTTTTCGTTCATCCCAACTGTCGCTACATTTAAATTAAATACCTTTAATGCACTTACACCCATAATCTTAGGAGCACTAATTTCATATCCATTTATTCTATCTGCAATTAATCTTCCTTGCCTATTTGCACCCCATGCAAGTGGAACTGCATAGACTGAATTGTCTATAGGATTTATAACCTCAATCATATCGCCTGCAGCAAAAATATCTGTGATAGGCTTCCCGTCTTCAGATAGTACATTTAAATTTGAATCAACTTGAACATGCCCCCTTGGTCCTATTTTTAAATTAGCGTTTTTAGCAAGCGTTGACTCTGGTGCTACACCAATTGCAAAAATAGTGAGATCTGACAATAATTTCCTTCCATCACTTAAAGATACAATTTTGCCTTTATCTTCAAATGCTTCAACGCCTTGATTTAATATAATTTCAACACCGTGGTTATTCATTTCCTCATGGACAAATTGAGCCATTTCAAAATCAAGAGTTGACATTAGTTGTGGCAACATTTCAACTAAAGTTACATTTAGACCTCTTTCTCTTAAATTTTCAGCCATTTCAATTCCAATAAAACCACCACCTACAACTACAACATTTTTTGGATGATTGGCATTTATATAGTCATCAATTTCAAAAGTATCTGTTAAATTTCTAAGCGTAAATAAATTTTCAGCCTCCGCTAAACCTTTAATATTTGGTTTTCTTGGTACTGCGCCACAAGAAACTATTAATTTATCAAAATTATCTTCAAAAACTTTGCCTGTCTCTAAATCTTTAACTTTAACTACCTTTTTTCTAACATCAATTTCTGTAACTTCATGCCTAATTTTAACATCAATGTTAAATCTACTTTTTAATCCCTTTGGAGATTGGACTTCTAATGCAGAACGCTTTTTAATTGTTCCGCCTAAATAATATGGCAAACCACAATTAGCATATGCTATATGGTTATCTCTTTCATAAATTATTATTTCATCTTTTTCTGACAATCTTCTAAGACGAGTTGCTGCAGTTGCACCACCAGCGACTCCACCAATTATGATAATTTTCATAAATCACCTCTTTTTTAAAAATTTAAAAAGGTACACCATGTACCCAAGTAGTACTATTATACTATAAAATCATGTAACAGTTTATCATATCAATATGCTTAATTTGCTTTAACTAGATCATCACAACAAAGTTTAATTTTATGATACAATATTAATGGCTCACGTCAAAGTAATACAATAAATCTATCTAAGCTTAGGAGAAATTATGGCTATTAGATATACCGTAACAACTTATACTTGTCCTAAATGTGGAAGAGTTTTAAAACGTGATAATGACTTATGGACATTCTTAATTTTTATTGTAACTTTTGGAACTGTATTATTTTGGGTAGCAGGCTGGGCTCTAATTAACTTTGTTTATGAACGCTACGACAATTTAAGATATACTCGACTAGGCAATAGAGAAAAACAATGTCCAAGGTGCGGTTTAATGGTTTGCATGTCTCAAGGTTCTGAATGGATAACATTGGATAATAATGCACAAAAATCATGGGCTTTTAGGCGCTTCTATACGCTGGCATTAATTTTTAGTGGATTTATGGTTGGAGGACTTGTTTTACAACTTGCATGGATTTCAAGTTACATTGCAGGCATTATTTTTCTAATTATTTTTTTGATATCTCTGTTAATAGAAATTGCAATTCTAGCTTATTGGAAAGCCTTTCAAAAAAAACCATATATTGAAATTAATCAAGAAGATCTCGCAAAAATAAAAAAATCTATGCAAAAAACAAATTCTTCGTGGGATGAACAAACAGTTCCTATTAAAATAAAAAACACAAACACCTTTTATGGTGGAGAAAGCAAAGAACAACTAACAACAGAATCAGAACAAAAAGATTTGGACATTAAAAGTTAGCCTGAAACTTCAAACACCTATTTTTCTCTTACACTAAATTTAAAATCGCAAACATCTTTGCCATTTGCTATGGTTGTATTCCTTTCAAACCCAATGTCTGGCTGATGTTTTTCAAAAAATAAGGCATCGCCCTTACAACAGCTATCTCTTAAATGAGATAATCCTACGGCATCAAAGATTTCTACAAGTCTACATCTATAAACCGATATCCCAATCTCCTTTTCGGTCTCAGACTCTAGTCTCCATTCAGTATTTGGAAATTTATTGATAATATCACAATAGCATGCCTTTCGCTCTTCACTAGACATTGCCTTAATCTCTTCATATTTTAAGACTGGGACTAAACACTTGAGTTGAGTTATTGCTGCTGTAGTGACAAGGTCTCTAAAAATATCTTCAGCTTCTTTTTCACTATAATATTTAAGTAACAACTTATATATTAAGATTGCTTCTTTTATTAGCTTTCTTGATTCTTTGTCTTTTTTATCTTTTGTTTTTGGTAAATTTTTATATGGCTCACCTTTTAATAATTCAAATTCTAACTTGAAAATGATTTTTAAAAGCTTTGCAAAGCCAATTTTCTTTTTTAAAAACTTTAAAGCAGAAAGCTTTATTTTTATATCCATCAATATTTTCATTAGTTTATTCAGCCGTATTGTCTTCTTTTTCGCTAGCTTTTTCGCATGTCAAAGGATTTCTAAATTTCTTTTTATAAATTACTGCTAAATATACAGCAAGACCTGATGCTGATATCCAAAGTTCAATTGCATATAGTCTTCTTTTTACAATTTCTTCAAATGGAATATTATTAACATTTCCTCCTGCAATACCACCAGTTGCAACTCTAAAAAATGCAACTGCACAATAAATAATTTGAACTGCAAAAGTTATAATTATCGCAATGTTTAATAATAAAAATAACAATTTCTTAGGTGTAGTAGTATATTTCCCAATTTTGATTTCTTTATTCATGTATCATCCTCCAAATATAAATTATGCTTTTAGCAAAGCATATATATTTCTATTATCTTACAGTATTAAAATTTATACAATATTAAATTTCATTTAACATCAAAATATTTTCGCAATTTAAATATAACTACAACTGAATTTTGACATCAAGAGAGCCATGAGTAATTGCAATTTTTTATTTAATAAATTAAGTGAATAATATGCTATTGTGTATTGATTTTACAGGAAATTTACACTAAAATAATAAGTAAGATAATAAGTAAGATAATAAGTAAGATAATAAGCAAGATGAGAAAGAAATGGAAAGCTATAAACCACCATTTACAATTTCAAATAAAATGCTAGAACTTGTCTCTAGTATTTCAGAAAAAATTGGGAAAATTCATAAATTAGACAACCTAAACTCAAGACCATACTTGAGAAAAAACAATAGAATTTTATCTATACATTCTTCCTTAAAAATAGAAGCAAATTCGTTATCTATAAATGAGGTTAGAGATGTAATTGATGGTAAAACTGTTTTAGGCATACAAAAGGAAATACAGGAAGTTAAAAATGCATATTTAGCATATGAAGAAATTCCAAATATCAATCCTACAAGCATATCGAACCTAAAAAGAATTCATTCCATTTTAACACATGAAACGATAGAAGAATCTGGCGACTTTAGAAAAGGCAATGAAGGTGTATTTTCTGGAGACAAATGTATTTTTGTCGCTCCACCACCAGATATGGCAAAACCTTTAATAAGTAGTTTATTATCTTGGCTAGAAACAAATAAAGATACAATACATCCATTAATTTTAGCTGCAGTTTTTCATTATGAGTTTGTATTTATACATCCTTTTGCTGATGGAAATGGTAGGATTGCTAGACTTTGGCATACCGTTATTTTATATAAATGGAGAAAAATATTTGAATATGTCCCTATAGAAAATCAAATACTAAAATTTCAACAAGAATACTATAATGCAATTGCAAAAAGCCACAAAAATGCTAACTCTAACATTTTTATTGAATTTGTGCTTGAAATGATAGATAAAGTTCTAGATTCAACTATTGCAAAAATAAATAACCCTGACATTGATCTTTCAAAATATGTAACAAAACTTTTAAAATGCATGAAATCTAATATTGCATATTCAGCAAATGATATTTTAAATTTACTTGGGCTAAAATCTAAAGAAACCTTAAGAAAAAACTATTTAAATCCAGCTATTAAGTTAAGTCTAATTGAAATGACCATACCAAATAAGCCGCGCAGTAAAAATCAAAGATACATTAAAAAATAATTTAGAAAATCCACCCTAATTTATAAAGAAAAACTTTTAAAAGTAAATGCCTATTTTCTAATGAGTGTGCAGTTACTTCTAGAATTAATTTTTCTAATTTTTAAAATAGTTATTGACATATGCCAGAAATGGTGTATAATAAAAATAGATGGCATATGCCAGAAACTACAAATATATTAGGAGGTGAAAAACATGCCTAGAAGAGATGGTACAGGTCCAATTGGAAAAGGACAAAAAACAGGTAGAGGCTTAGGTCCTTGTGCAAATCCAGATGTTAAAGAATCTAGTACTGGTGTTGGTAGAGGCTTAGG
>JAAZJD010000013.1 GCA_012800525.1 Clostridiales bacterium | reverse complement strand
TTATCTTATTATATATTTCTTCACTGAGTCCCTCTATATCATAGCGTACTAATTTTTTTACACTTTTTAAATTCAATTTAAAAATGTCATTTAGTTCTTTACATAAAGCCAAACTTGCAAAATCAATTGCATCTGCTTTTTGTATATAAATTCTTTTAATCATCTTTCTTCTCCTATCAGTACAAATTATTTAGAGGCTCGAAGCCTCTATAATTACAACCTTTTTTAAATTTAACGCATAAACTGTTTCATTAAAATGTTAAGTTTATTTTATGCCTATATCGCTTCTATATCGTGCGCCAGTAAACTTTATTTTGTCTATATTGCTATAGACCTTTTTTCTAGCTTCATCAATAGAATCTGCAACTACAGACAAGTTAAAGACTCGTCCACCATTTGTATATAGCTTTCCATTAGACTCTTTTGTGCCCGCATGATATAAAATTAAATCTTCATCTAAAGGTAAAATTTCAATTTCATAACCTTTAATTACATTTTCTGGATAGCCACCACTAGCCACTACAACACTAAAACCAACTTTATTTTTCCATTTTATATCTATGTTGTTCAATGTACCATCAATTGTAGCAAGCATAATTTCGCATAAATCTGATTCTAGTAACGGTAAAATTGCTTGAGTTTCTGGATCACCAAATCTAGCATTATATTCTATAACTTTAACGCCACTAGCTGTAGCCATTAACCCAAAATACAATACACCTTTAAATGTCCTATTTTCTTTATTTAAACCATCTATTGTCTTTTTGACAATATTTTCCATAATTTCTTTTTCAACTTGTGGAGTATATGCCTTTGCGGGAGAAAAGGCTCCCATTCCACCAGTATTAAGCCCCTTATCGCCATCAAATGCTTTTTTATGATCTTGGCTTGACGGCATTGCAGAAACTGTTTTTCCATCAGTAAAGCAAAGCAATGTCATCTCAGGACCTTCTAAAAACTCTTCAATTATTACCGTATTTGCTGCATCACCAAAAACTTTTGAAAGCATCATATTCTCTAGAGAATTTTGTGCACTTACTTTATCGTGTGCTATGATTACACCTTTACCAAAAGCAAGTCCATCAGCTTTTAAAACAATAGGAAATTTTTCTACTTTATCCAAATAATCTTTGGCTGCTTCGTATTTATTAAAGACGGCATAATCTGCTGTTGGTATCCCATATTTTTTCATAAAGCTTTTTGAAAAAGCCTTAGAGCCTTCAATTTCTGCAGCTCTTTTCGTAGGACCAAATGCCTTGATATCATTAGCATTTAGTATATCAACCAATCCTCCTGCTAAAGGGTTATCTGGCGCGACAACAACTAAATCTATTTCTTCTCTCTTGGAAAAATCAACTATAGATAAAAAATCCATTGGTTTAGAATCTACAAGAGTTGCAACATTTGCAATTCCTGCATTTCCAGGAGCACAATATATCTTTGATACAAGCTTACTTTCTTTAAGCTTTGTACAAATTGCATGCTCTCTTCCACCTGAACCTATTACCAATACTTTCATTTTATCCTCCAGCCCTATGTCATATTTAACAATTTATGTTAGTAATAATCCTATAATCTTAGTGCTTGAAATGTCTTACTCCTGAAAAGACCATCGCAATGCCAGCTTTATCACAAGCATCTATACTTTCTTGATCACGAATAGAGCCACCTGGTTGAACAATTGCACTAATTCCAGCTTTCGCAGCAACTTCTACACAATCTGCAAATGGGAAAAATGCATCACTCGCTAAAACAGCGCCTTTTGCATCTTTACTATGTTCTATAGCTTGATTTGTCGCCCAAATTCTATTTGTTTGCCCAATTCCAAGTCCCAATGTTGCCTGTCCTTTTGCAACAACTATTGCATTTGATTTACAATGCTTCACAACTTTCATAGCAAAAGCCATTGTTTCAAGCTCCTCTTTTGTTGCTTCTTTTTTGGTTACAGTATTGTATGTTTCTTCAGTATTCAAATCTGATTCTTGTAAAATTAATCCACCATAACATTTTTTAAATTCAACTGAACCCTTATTATTCGGTTTACCTACATCTTCTAGTTGCAAGACTCTCAAGTTAGGTTTTGTTTTTAAAACCTCTAAAGCTTCCTCTGTGAAAGATGGAGCAACAATTATTTCTAAAAAGATTTTTACCATCTCTTCTGCAGTAATTTTATCAACTTCGGCATTAGTTGCAACAATACCACCAAAAATTGACACAGGATCAGCTTCATATGCTTTCATATATGCATCATATACTGTATCTGCACATGCAACTCCACAAGGATTTGCATGTTTTACTGCAACAACCGTAGTTTTATCTGGGAATTCCTTTAACAACTCTATTGCACCATTAGTGTCATTAATGTTGTTATATGATAATTGTTTACCATTTAATATCGTCGCATTAACTAGCGAATTTTTTATAGGTAAACTCTCTGAATATAAAGCTGCTTGTTGATGCGGATTTTCCCCATATCTCATTTGCTCTTTTTTATCATATGCTAGAGTTAAATAATCTGGGAAATCTATGCCTAACTCTTTTCTCAAATATGTTGAAATTAGAGTGTCATATACTGCGGTATGTTGAAAAACCTTGTACATCAAGCCTTTTCTATATTCAATATCTAGAGTATCTTCTTCTATCCTTTGAATTAATTCATCATAATCTGAAGGATCGGTTATCACTAAAACATCTTGATAGTTTTTTGCAGCTGCACGAAGCATTGTAGGTCCACCTATATCAATATTTTCTACAGCCTCATCAAAATCTGCACCTCTTTCAATCGTTGCCTTAAATGGATATAAATTTACAATTACAAGATCAATTAACTCTATATTCAAATTGTCTATTTGATTCATGTGAGTTTTATTATCTCTTAAAGCCAAAATACCTGCATGAATTGCTGGATGGAGTGTTTTAACCCTGCCATCTAAACATTCTGGAAAGCCAGTAATATCACTTACACTTGTTACGGGAATATCATTATCCATTAATAGACTAAAAGTTCCACCTGTAGAAATAATTTCAATCCCTAAATCTACAAGACGACGACTCAGGTCAACTACCCCTGTTTTGTCAGATACGCTAATTAAAGCTCTTTTCATTTTTTCACCTCAAATTAAATTTTTATATTAAACACATGATGTGTCAGTTTCTATCAACATATAATATTTATTATATATACTTTTATTTAAATTTTAAAGATGCTATATATTTTTCTTCAAAATTTTCATTTTTCAATATCTCTAACCTAAAACTTTTTTCAAAGCTTTGATATATAGCTTGTGCTCTTCCTTTAATACTCTAGCCTGTAACATCTCTGGTGTATCATATTCATAAACAGGAACTTTTACCTGTGCTATTATATCACCGGTATCTATTTCCTCATCTACAAAATGAACAGTTGCACCAGAAACTTCTTCTTTGGCTTCTATTACTGCTTTATGAACTTTAAGCCCATAATATCCTTTTCCTCCAAATTTAGGTAAAAGTGAAGGATGTATATTTATAATTTTTTGTCTATATGCATTGATTATATTAGGTGTCAATATTGTTAAATATCCAGCTAAAACAATATATTCAACCTCTTTTTCTTTTAATTCATCAATCAAATCCGCATACATCAAACTTAAATTTTCATAGTTTCCTTTATCGTAAATTGATACTGGTATGTTTGCATTTTTTGCTCTTTCAATTGCAAATATTCCTTGCTTGCTTGCAACCACTAAAGCAATTTTTGCATTAATTTCTTTTTTTTCAATTGCATCGATAATATTTTGCAAATTAGTACCACTTCCAGAAACAAACACAGCTATTTTTTTCATAAACACACCTCTTAATCTTATATCTATTATCGAAAATACTACAAAGTTCTCTTGTTTTTTGCCTCATCCTCATTATATGAAAGTTATATAAAAGAAACCCCTTCACCCTTTTCTATTGTTGCAAATACTACAGCTTGTTCACCAAGCTCGCTTAGTTTTTTAATAGTTTTATCCGCATCTTTAGGTTCTACACATATAGCTAAACCTATTCCCATATTAAATGTGTTGTACATTTTTTTAGCAGTAATCCCTGCTCTTTTTTGTAACACTTTAAAAATTTGAGGAATTTCATATGATTTTGTATTAACTGTAGCTTTTAACCCTTTTGGTAAAATTCTTGGTAGATTTTCTATAAATCCACCTCCTGTTATATGAGCAATGCCTTTAACATCAACTTCTTTTATTAGCTCTAAAACTGTTTTTACATATATTTTAGTTGGAGTCAATAAAACATCAATTGGTATAGCACCAAGTTCATCATCATATTCAAAAATTGCCTTATCATCAGGTTTAAATATTTGCCTAACTAAAGAATATCCATTCGAATGAATTCCGCTAGATTTTAAACCAATTAAAACATCCCCTTCTTTTATATTTTCTCCGTTTATAATCTTGTTGCGCTTTGCAACACCACAGGAAAACCCAGCTATATCATATTCATCTTTAGCATAAAATCCTGGCATTTCAGCAGTTTCACCACCAATTAAAGCACATCCTGCTTGAACACAACCATCACTTACACCCTTAACTATTTTTTCAATCTTTTCGGGAATTAATTTTGAGATTGCAATATAGTCTAAAAAAATTATTGGTTTTGCACCAAGACAAATTATATCGTTAACACACATTGCCACAACATCAATACCTATCGTGTCATGCTTATCTGCAACAAAAGCATATTTTAATTTTGTTCCAACTCCATCAGTACCTGCGACTAATACATCGCCATTTGGATCATTTGATAAAGCATAAAATCCGCCAAAAGAGCCTATGTCGCCAATGACATTTTTATCATATGTTTTTTCAACATGTTGCTTCATAAGTTTTACTGCAGAATAACCAGCTTCCACATCTACGCCCGCAGCTTTATAATCAATTCCTTTTCCCATTTCTAACTCCCTTTATTCTCTAAAACCTTATTTTAGATTACAATAATTAATGCTTTAGTTACCCAATTAGTCATCTATTTCATTTAACTTATTATCACCATTTAAAAACTTTTTTGGATCAATTGCATAATTTCCATCAAAACAGCCTGTACAATAATCAAGTCCATCACAAGCTTTTTTTAGCAAATCTAGAGGTATGAATCTCAATGTATCTGCACCGATAATTTGTCTAATTTGCTCTTCATTTCTATAGCCACCGATGAGTCCTTCTTTTGTCCCCATATCAACTCCAAAATAACATGGATATTTTACGATAGGACTTGCAACAAGCATATGAACTTCTTTTGCGCCACTTGCTCTAAGTAGAGAAATTATTTTTTTACTTGTAGTACCTCTAACTATTGAATCATCAATTAAAATTAATCTTTTACCTCTCACATTTGCTCTAAAAGCATTTAGCTTAATTTTGACACTTGACTCTCTTTCTGATTGAGTAGGCTGTATAAATGTTCTACCAACATATCTATTTTTACTTAAAGCATCAACATATGGAATCCCTGAAGCTACAGAATATCCTCTTCCTGTAACTACTGCTGAATCTGGAACGCCAGATACTATATCTGCATCAATTTTAAATAAATCAGCTAAAATTTCTCCACATTTATGCCTTGCTTCATATACGGAAACATTATCTAAAAAGCTATCAGACCTTGCCAAATATACAAGTTCAAATATACATGGTTTCATATTAGGTACTGCAAATTTTCTACTTACAACATTGCCACCTGGTAAAACAGTTATCATTTCAGCAGGCTCAACATCACGCAAGGTGTCAGCTTCAATAGCATCTAAACCACAAGATTCTGAAGAAAATAATATGTCTCCTCTTTTTGTACCCATTACCATTGGCTTTAAACCATATTTATCTCTAACTGCTATCATTTTATCGCCACACAAAACTAAAAAAGCAAAAGCGCCTTCTAATTGTTGACATGCATCAAATATACCTTGTTCAACACTTTCTGTAGCACATTTGCTAATTAGAGCAGCAACAACTTCAGCATCAGAAGAAGATTGAAAAGTATGTCCAGATTCAATCATTCTTTTTCTAATTTTATCTGCATTAACAATACTACCATTTAAAGTAAGAGCAAGCCTTCCATAACGTCCATAAACAACTATTGGTTGAGCATTGATAACATTACTTGAACCCTTAAAACCATATCTCACATGTCCTATTGCTACTTTTGTATTTGGCAAAAGTTTTAATTCTTCTTCATGAAAAACTTCACTAACAAGACCTAAATTTTTGTAATATGCAACTTTATTTGAATTATAGCTAACTGCAATTCCAGCACTTTCTTGACCACGATGCTGCAAAGAAAAAAGACCAAAATAAACTTCTCTAGCTAACTCT
>JAAZJD010000012.1 GCA_012800525.1 Clostridiales bacterium | reverse complement strand
ACTCAATATATGTTGATTTAAAGGTTGCCCTGTACTCTACATTATCTTTTACGCGTGTGCCAGCAGTCCAAGTTCCCCAACCTATAAACTCATATGTGTATGTATTGTCTGCTTCTTTTGTTGGATCATCTCCTTCTGGTCCTATTATAACCTCATCATAAATGTAATCATCTTTTGTAGGCACTGCAACAGTTCCATCTTCATTTAGGAAAGTAACTGTATACTTATTTATACTCCATACTGCCCATAGAGTGTAACTTGCCTCAGTTCCCATTGTATATTCATCGCCATCGCCAAAAACTACATCAGGAGAATTTTCTGTTGTTGCCCAGCCTTTAAATGTGCGCCCTGGCCATTCATATGTATTGGCATTTAAGTTTTCTTTGGCATCTGTGGCAATTATTTGATTTGCCATAGCGACACCTGGGCAACCGCTACCGTCAAATACAATAGTGTTATTGTTAGCAGTCCAACCTGCATGCACTGTAATATTTTCTCCGGGCATCGTAGTAAAATTGTACGCTACATTTAAATCTGCTGTCGTATACCAACCACTAAATCCATAACCAGGTCTTGTTGGATCGTTTGGTTTAGTTACAGCGGTGTCATAATCTTGTGTAATTGCATCAACGTCACTTCCTTCATTAGAATTGAAATTAATTGTGAATTTTTGAATTTGCCAAATAGGATAGAGAGTTTTTATTTCGTCAATTAAATCGTGTATTTTCTCAACTTGTTTTGTAGTGTCTGTGCTTTCTTCATATCCCCAACCAACTTGTTTGTATCCAGTTCTAGTCAACGGATATGATGTGCTAACGTTATAAGGTTTATTAAATTCCTTTCTCCCCCACGCTGGGAGTGTGCCTACACCATATTCTCCTCTTGCGTATGTAATTTTAGGTTTTACTCCAAACCAAGCAATAACGGTTTTATTAGATTTGACTACCTCTTCTCCATCGATATAAAAGGTGTAGAGAATATATACGTAATCATCCGCATCGTTACTCGGATTAGGAGTTGCAACAACTTCTGAAACACCATTTACAAGAAGTGAATTGCCAGATTGTGCTAATGGTGCTCCATATGGCACATTATCAACTTCTGTTACATTTACACTTCCATAAGCAGCATTGGTTATACTAATTGTAACTTTGAATCTCTGTATTTCCCATACTGGATATAAGATTGTGTCTGCGTTTGTTGCAGCTGGAATTTCGGTTTTTACACCATCTCCCTCTGCACCTATTTTCCATCCAAGCAAATTATATCCAGTCTTTTTTAAGTCTGGTGTAGCCTTGATTGTATATTTTTCATTATGAGTTTTTTTATCACCTGTTGGAACAGTACCTTGCCCTTCGTTTGCTGAATCTGTATTGTAAGTTACTGAATAGGTTTTTATTTTCCATATTGGATATAAGTCTACATTATTGTTAATTGTTATTTTTTCATCAGCAAAACCTGTATTATTTTCATTTTCTTCCGTTCCCCAACCAACGTGAGTATGGCTATCTCTTGTAAATGGGTATAATGTACTAACAGTATGTTGTGCACCAAAATCTACAATAACTGGTTCCGGACAAGCAGCTGTATTGTCTGGAGAATTACTGCCCACGTTATACGTAACTATGAATGTTTTAACCCATACTGGATATAGTGTAACATTAGCAGCAATATTTTGTATTTGAGTAATTTGGCCTTGGTTGCTTGTATTTTCAGCTACATCTGACCAACCAGTTAGTCTATGTTCAGTTTTTGCTAATGGTGATGGTGTGGCAACATCATGTGTTTCACCTTTATCCAATGTATATTCTTTTGGATAATTTACTTGACCACCCGTAGCACTTCCTGCAACATATGTAACTGTGAATGTTTGAATCCATACTGGGCTTAATGTAATATTGTCTGTAACAACTATGGGCTCAGTTACTTTGCCTGTATTGTCGTCCTTTTCACCTGCCCTAGACCAGCCAGTTTGTCTATATCCAGTTCTTGTTAATGGATGATTGTTACTTACAGTATATTCTGCATTATATTTTCTTGTTGTAGCCATAGCGGCAAGTGCCCCTGTACCACCACTAGCAGAACCAGCCTCATATGTAATTGTATAATTTATATCTTTCCAAAATGCAGTTATAGTAGCATTTGCAGTAAACACAAATGTATTTCCAGGATAATACTTTTTTGCAGAATCAGTACTTATTTGCCAGTAATCAAATTCTTTTCCTGGAGTAGGAGTAAAACCGTTTGCTGGCAATGTATATGGACGTTCTTCATAAGCTTTTAATTCAGTTCCTGCTGGCATTGAACCACCGCCGTCTGTGCCTTTATCATATGTGATCGTATATTCAGCAGGCGCTGTAGCTACACCAAAACGGTACTTTAAGACATATATTGTATCTGATTCCTTTTCAACGGTTGCGGAAATACCATTTACTTTACCAGTAACATAATATTCAGGAATAAAGGAGTTTCCCGCATTTGGAGTAACTTTGATTCTCACTTCATAATCACCAGTATCGTTAAAAGTTTCTCCTGTGCAATCTGAACTTGTATTATAATTCCACCATTTTAGGCCTGCTTCTACAACCGAATATTTTGCATTTTCAGGTAATTTTAATGTTGATATTTCACCTGAAATATAATTTCCCTTCAAAGCATTTTGTGTACCGATAGAGATATTTTCTATTTCATTGTCAGACAAAGTTTTTACTTCTCCAAATTGAATCATTATAAATTTACTACCGCCTGTACTTTGATCATCCACAATTATCTTCGCCTCATCTCCCACTTGAGGTGTTGTTGGTGCCCCTGAAATAACACCTACTGTACTTATTGTTACTCCATTAGGTAATAAATTGTCCGAATTAGAAAAAGCATATGGTGGTTTTCCCCCACTTACAGCACCGCTCAAGTCAATGTCTTTTATGTTTATACCAACATATGAAACTGGAATATCAAAACTTGGATCATCACTAAATTGAAGAGGAGCATACCAACCATCCTTTGTGGCTTCGCCTTTTTCTGTTAAATAGTTTCCTGATTTTGTTTTATATGCTTGAACCTCCACTTTATAATCGCCATAGCCATATTGTCTAAGTTGAGCATCAACATCTATGTTATTTGCTATAGTGCTTAAAATATTTCCTTGTTGCTCATAAACACCTGAGGTGTTTTTTTTCAATATCCATACATCATAACCTGTAGCATAATCTACATATTCCCATGAAACAGTTGTATCAGTAATTTGAACTGTAGACATAGCTCCTTTTGTGCCATCTATTACTTTATCTGCACTAGTTGTATCCACGCTTTGGCTACCATTATATGCAGCAACTGTAAAATAATAAGTATCTCCGGGGACAAAATGTCCTCCCACATTAATAAAACATTCTTCTACCCCAGTTATTAGCAATGCTGTCCCAGACATCGATCGATTAAAAAGAGAGAACTGATAACCAGTGGCACCTACAACTTCTGACCATGTAGCTTGATTCCCATTCCATGTAGCCGTTGCGGGAGGATCTATTGCATATGCAACTTCAGCTGTATTTGTTGATACAAATATAAATGCAGAAATTAAAACTAGTAAAAGCGTTAAAACTGCAACTATAAAAAACTTCGAATTTATCTTCTTTGTCATAATCAAAATCTCCATATTATTTTGTTATATTATCTACATAATATCACACATTTAAAATGTTTTTCTACATATTTTTAAGGAGTCAAAAAATTGAAAAAATTGGCTCATTATAGCTAAATAAAACACTAGAAATTCACATTGACATTTCTAGTGTTTAATCCAGTTTTATAGGGCTAAAATATGCTGAATAGCCCTTTGATTTTTTATTTTTAGTTATTATTTATACATTAATCTAAAGCAATTTCACCGTCTATACAAATCACTTTGCTTATACCATCATTCCATAAATAACTCTTTTCAATTGCGTTAAATTGACTCTTTGTACCGTTGTAAGTTATTTGATTTAATCCCGTACAACCACTAAATGCTTTACCTATACTTTTAACACTTGTTGGTATAATGACTTGGGTGAGTTTTGTTTGATTTTCAAATGCTAATGGACTGATAGAAACTGCCCCCTCATTGATAGTAATTTGCGTGTTGTCAGGCATTTCACCTTTATATTTATAAGCAGCTTTGCCAATATATATCATCCCATTAGCTTGATTGTTATACCAAGGTGTATTATTAAATGCATTTTCTCCAACTTTAGTAACTTCTGCAGGCATTGTTATACTCTCTAACTTTACACAATTTTCAAAAGCACCTCTACCAATTTCTTCAACTCCATTTGACATGATTGCGCTAGTTACATTTGAACAACCACTAAATGCATTTTCTCCAACCTTTATAATATCTGAATGTATTACAATCTCTGTTAAGCTAGAACAGCCTCGAAAAGTAGATGACTCTATTTTTGTGACAGTTGCTGGAAGCGAAATGCTTAATAAATTAGAACAACCTTGAAAAGCAGAACTGCCTATATTAGTAATATTTCCTACAAACGAAAATCCAGTTAAACCAGTACAATTTTGAAAGGCAGCATATCCTATATTTTTAACACTGTCTGGTAGATCTATAGATGCAAGATTTGCATAACCACTAAAAGCGGAAGAGCCAATAGAAACTGTCCCTTTTTGAACTCTAACTTCTGTAAATGCAGGCATTTCTCCTTTATATTTATACAAAACTTTGCCAAAATATAGTAAGCCATTTGGCTGATTATTATACCAAGGTGTACCCTCAAATGCATTTGATCCAATTTCTGTAACACTTGTTGGAATTTTTATAGTATTTAAACTTGTGCAATCATGAAATGCACTAACTCCAATCTCTTCAACTTTTTTAGGGATAGTCACACTTTTTAAATTAGAACAACCACTAAATGCAGCTAGTCCTATCTTTGTTACATCGCTTGGAATATCTATATTTTCTAAACTAGAACAGTTAACAAAAGTGGAATTTGAAATTTTAGTAACCCCCGCTGGAATAGATATGCTTTTCAAGTTAACACAACCACTAAATGCACCTGCCCCTATATTAGTAACACTCGTTGGAATTACTATACTTTTAAGATTTTCACAATTTTTAAAAACATTGTTATAAATTGAAACTGTCCCGTCTTTAATAACAATATCTGTATTTGCTGGCATTGCGCCATTGTACTGATATGCAATTTTTCCGATATACATTAGACCATTTGGTTGGTTGTCGTTCCAAGCTGTTTGCTGAAAAGCACCTCCACCTATGCTAGCAATGTTAGATGACATATTGATATCAGAAAGATTTGTACAAGCATAAAATGCCATATATCCGACTTTTTCAACATTATCTGGAATTGTTATATTTGTTAAATTCTCATTTGCAATAAAAGCTCCCATACCAATACCAGTTGTTTGTGCTGAAATTTCATAAGTTGCCTCGTTGCCAAGATATTTTATTAATGTACTTTCATCATTTGAATAATAAGCATCCCCTACTTTCTTTACATCTTTTGTCAAAAAATGATATGTGGAAAGAAAGTCAGATGCATAAATATAAGTATTAGGAATTTGTGTAAATTTACCTACCCCATAAGCTTCGGCTTCTGATAAAACAGCACTTATTTCATCACTTTGATTATCCCTACACTCAACAGCAATTGGTATATTTGCAAAAAGTAAAACTGACACACTGCCAATAGATGTAAAATATTCCGAGTCATATTCCACTGAATCTAAAAAAGCCACTTCATTCCAAAGGATACTAAAATCATTCCATACCTCACTCATACTAGATGATTGCTCAGTCCATCTTTCTAAAAGGGGTTTCCCCGCTTCCGCATCTATACCATTTATATTGTCTTTTGATGGCGGAACCTTTGGTGCCGGAAGTTTTTTGCAACATGCTACAAGTGAAACTATAAGTAAAACAATGATTACAATTAACCAAATTCTTCTATTTTTTTGCATTTTTACCCCCTAAAACAACTCATTTGGAAACCTGAACTCAAATAAAACGAGAAAAACTAGATTCCCAAAATTGAATAATTTTATTTGTCTTAATTATATGACCTATGACTATAAAAAACAAGAGTTTTAAAAAAATCAACACTTGCACACCAGAAATTTTCCAGGCTGTATGTAGAGTTATTTTAAAAATAATGCAATAGAAACATTTCAACTTACATAAAAAAGCTGTTACGAAATATTTAAATAACTATATATAAAAGGTTACATGCACATTAATACAATGAAAACATTTCAACCTATATAAAAAAGCTGTGACTAAATATTTAAATAGTTACATTTAGATTTCGGCTAATATCAAAATAACACTTATGTAAGGTATTTAGGTTTGATAAAGAAAGAACTGTTAAAAATGAATTGACCCCAAAAGTTAGACAAACAAATCTAACTTAAGCAGGTCAATTTTTTATGTATAACTTTTAAAAAATACTTGTTATAACATTTCGCCATAACGCTTAATATATAGTTCTTTTGCAACACTCTTGACTAAAAGATAGACCACAGTTGAAACTGCTAGATATACAAAGAATGGCCAAGCTAATTTTACAAGTCCAATTGCTTCACCAAATATGGTCCATGGCATTACTGTTACTAAAACTATTGCAAGTATTGTTGTTATATACACTGGTAGCGAAGCATTGCTTTTGAAAAACGAAACCTTGTCTGTTCTTAACATATGTACTACAAGTGTTTGAGTCCACATTGATTGAATAAACCATCCCGTTTGAAATGCCGCTATAAACAAAGCTGTATCTGTTCCCGGAGCCCCCCATTTTCCTCCTGCTGCCATTGGACATAAAATGAAAAACATTACAGCATATGTTATCCAGTCAAATATGGAACTTGTCGGGCCAAACCAAACCATAAATTTGGGTATATTGTCTGCTTTCCATCTTCTTGGTTTTTGCAAAAATTGAGTATCTACATGATCCCAAGGAATTGCTGTACAGGAAATATCATAAATCATATTTAGCAAAATTAGATACAAGCTCTTCATTGGTAGGAATGGCAATAGTGCACTTGCGATCAAAACCGAGAACATATTTCCAAAGTTTGAGCTAGCAGTCATCTTAATATATTTGATCATATTTCCATATGTCTTTCTACCTTCGATTATGCCTTGTTCTAGTACCATTAAATCTTTTTCAAGTAATATTATGTCTGCAGTTTCTTTTGCAATATCAACTGCATCATCAACAGAAATTCCAACGTCTGCGACTTTCATTGCGGGGGTATCATTTATTCCATCCCCTAAAAATCCAACGACATGTCCATTTTCTTGCAAAGCTTTTACAATTCTTGCTTTTTGTTCAGGGGTTAATTTTGCAAAAATGTCATATTTTTCTACTACTTCTAAAAGTTCATCGTCATCTAAATCATCAATTTGTGAACCAAGCATAAAGCCTGAAGCATCCATGCCAACTTTTGAGCAAATAGAAGCTGTAACTTTTTCATTATCTCCAGTTAAAACCTTTGTTCTCACACCATAACTTTTGAGGGCTGCTATTGCAGCTTCTGTGGTTGCTTTTGGTGGATCTAGAAAAGCTAAAAACCCCATTAAAACCATTTCAGTTTCATCTTTTTTGCCAAACTCTCCAACTGGAGCTGGGTTTGTTTTTTGAGAAACCCCAATAACTCTCATTCCATTGTTGTTTAATTTATCAGTTAATTCAAATACCTTTTTCTTTATATCCTCTGTCAATGGAACAACTTGACCTTTTACTTCTACATAAGAGCTAATTGACACCATTTCTTCAACAGCTCCTTTTGTAACCATTTGTGTTTTGCCTTTTCTATCAACGACAACAACACTTAATCTTTTTCTTTCAAAATCAAATGGTACTTCATCAATCTTTTTATATTCTTCTGATAAATCTACAAGTCTTGCATCTTGTGTTTCAAGTTTTTCTCGTCTTTTTATGATTGCTATATCCATTAAATTTTTAAAACCTGTTTGAAAATAGCTATTTAAATATGCATGCCTTAGTACTCTTAAATCCTCTTCGCCGTCAACATTTAATGAATATTCTAAAACGACCTTATTTTGCGTAATGGTCCCTGTTTTATCTGTACACAATATATCCATTGCTCCAAGGCTTTGTATTGAGTTTATATTTTTGATTATTGTTTTCTTTTTAGCCATAGCGATAGTGCCTTTTGCAAGGGATGCAGTAACTATCATAGGCAACATTTCAGGAGTTAATCCTACAGCTATTGAAATTGCAAAAAGTAAAGCTTGAATCCAGCGGTCATCACTTTTTTTGGTTAAGCCGTTTATGATAAAAACTATAGGTAACATAATAACCATAAATCTAATCAAAATTTTAGAAACACTAGTAACACCTTTTTCAAAGCTTGTCGGTGTTTGAGGAGCTGTTTGTATGGTTTTTGCAATTGCACCAAACTGGGTATCTTCACCTACTGCAATAACAACGGCTCTTGCACTACCACTGATAACGTTTGTTCCCATAAAGGCAATGTTTTTATATCCAGTAGCACTTTCTTTATGTTTTGTTTCTTTTTGACTAAATTTTTCTATATGATCACTTTCACCAGTTAAAGAAGATTCATTTACGAAAAAGTCTTTACACTCTATGATTCTAACATCTGCAGGTATCATGTCCCCATTTGACAAGTGCACAATATCTCCGACAACAACTTCTGTTAAAGGAATCTCCTCTTTTCCTAAATCAACTCTTTCAACACAAGTTGTTGTAGTTATCATTTTTAAAAGCTTTGCAGCAGAGCTATCTGAACGAATTTCTTGAACAAAACGTATAGCACCTGAAATTATTACAAGAGCTAAAATAATGAATACGGTGATATAGTTTATAGACTCAAAAGTCCCTTTAATTTTAGGAAGGATTATATCTGTAATAGATGAAACTATAATTAATGCAATTAAAATTAAACTAAATGGATTAAAAAATGATTCTTGTATGCGCTTTAATATGCTCTTTGGTTTTCCCTTGATAACTCTATTTCTGCCATACTCATCTTCATTTTCTTCAACTTGATCTTCTTCCAGACCAAAATATGAAGTTTTGTACTTTTCATATAACTCTTCATTGCTTGCAAAAGCAGCAAAGGTAACATTTTCTCTTCTGGCTTTTCTTTTTTGGACTTCACTTTGAGAGAAGGTCTTTCTAGCATGTCTTTTTGCTTCGAGTCTGTCATACAGTGTTTTTTTCTTAACTGGGACATCTCTTAAGTTTAACTCTTTTGCTTTTCGCTTGTGCGCCATATGGACACCTTTTGCTTGGACATCTTTTTTCTTTAGTTCTTTTTCTTTTTTAGTATGTGCCATATGGACCTCCTCTTTTCTGCTCAAAAATCTTGAGCAATAAATTTTATCTGATTAGCATTTTTCTGCTTTTATAGCATACTACGATATTTTTATATGCTTTGTTACAACAAATATATGCCTCGCAATCTCTTGCTGGTTCTAAAAATCTATACCTATAACTCGGGCCTTCTTTACTCATATCACTTCTCATATTTGTCATTTAACATTTTATGTGCTACTTCTTTCATTCTACCACTTAAAGCACCTTATTTGTCAAGAATATATACTTCTAAACAGTCATAAATCTTAGCTTACTATTCTTTAACTGAAACTACTTTATTTTTGCAATTATTAAGCCTCCAATTTTTATATGACTAACAACAGTTGAATAAACCCTATATACATAGCTCTATAAGTTTTGGGAATTGCTTCCAAAAAAATTTAAAAAGTTTGCACAACAACACAAGATTGAATCCCTGTTGCCCCACTGCCATATCACCACACCTTTGATACAATTCGTACCCCTAGCCTTTTTTCGTACCCTTGAGCTTTTTTCGTACTCCCTATCTTTTTCACTTTTGAGATTAGAGGGGGCGTTTGTAAATT
>JAAZJD010000109.1 GCA_012800525.1 Clostridiales bacterium | reverse complement strand
GTAGAATAGAGATAGCTAGAAAGATTTTAACAGAAGCTAAAAAGTATAAAATACCTAAGGAAAACTTGATTTTTGATGCTCTAGCAATGACTATAAGTGCTGGCAAAGATAATGCAAAAATAACTTTGGAAACAGTTCGTAGACTAACTGAAGAGTTGCATGTTAAAACAATTTTGGGTGTCTCAAACATTTCATTTGGTTTGCCAAATAGAGATATAATAAATTCTATATTTTTTGCCAAAGCTCTTGAAAAAGGTTTAAGTGCAGGGATAATAAATCCAGCAAGCAACTTAATGTTACAGTCATATTATGCTCATGAAGCTCTATCTGGCAATGATGATAATTGCAAAAATTACATAGCATATTATGGTTCAAAAGATATAGTAATTGGTGAGAAAAAAACCGATACAAAAACTGAAAATATAGATAATCAAAAAAAGGATTTAATCTATGCAATTATAAAAGGATCTAAAAGTTTAGCCAATAGCGAAACAGAAAATCTTTTAAAAACTAAAAAACCCTTAGAGGTCGTTGAACAATATGTAATGCCTGCATTAGATGATGTCGGGAAAAAATTTGAGGTTGGAACTTTTTATTTACCACAACTAATAGCAAGTGCTGAAACAGCACAAATTTCATTTAATTTAATAAAAGAAAAAATGAAAATTGAAGGGCAAATTTCTAAGAAAGGAGAAAAGATTTTACTAGCAACTGTTCAGGGAGATATTCATGATATTGGGAAAAATATTGTTAAACTTGTTTTAGAAAATTATGGATTTGAGGTTGTAGATTTAGGTAAGGATGTAGAGTCTCAAAAAATTGTTGAAGTTGTTATTAAAGAAAAAATCAAACTGGTTGGGCTTTCTGCTTTGATGACAACGACAGTTATTAATATGGAGAAGACAATTAAGTTGTTAAAAGAAAAAACAGATGCAACCGTAATGGTTGGTGGTGCTGTTTTAACAGGCTCTTATGCGAAAAAAATTAATGCTGATTTTTATGGAAAAGATGCTGTTGCTTCTGCAAATTTTGCAAAAGAGTTTTTTAAAAAATTTAAGTGAGAATAAAAATGGCTCAAGCGACTGTAAAATGTGATAAGTGTGGGACTATTATGTATATTGATGCTAAAACAGCAAGGGCTGTTTGTCCAGAATGTAATTATGAGCAACCTTTGATGGCTCAAGATATGTTGGGAAATATACATAAGGTGGAAAGTTTTGGGGATCCAACAGAACTTTTAGCAAAAGCTGAAGCATATTTTGATTTACAAGATTATGATAGATCAGCGGAATTTTTTGCGAAAGCTTTAAATGTTGATCCTAATGAATATAAAGGTTGGTGGGGAGTTACTCGTTGTAGAATGGTCAACAACTATTTAGGAATAGATAATGGATATGCTCAAGCTTTTGAAAAGGCAAAATCTTTAGCACCTCAAGAAGTGATATCTGAATTACAGATAAAATATGATGTATATCTTGAGTCTTTAGAAAAAAGAAAAGATAAGAGTAGAAAATTAAAAAGTGGAGATCCTATATTTAGAGAAGTTACAATTAAAGCGGCAAAAGGCCCTGAGAAAAAATATACAGTCGATTTAGTTATTGGTATTGTGCTTGCATTTTTAGCTGTAGTGGCAATAGTTTTAATGATTACATTGGGGCCAAAGTTAAGAACATTATTTATTATTTTAGCTGTGATGCTAGCATTAGGGTCAGCATATATGTTTAGACATATTTCAGAGAGTAAAAAAATAATTAAATTTGTGACAAGCGGAGAAATCACCACAGTTAGTGGCTTAATGGAAAAATTAAAAAGGAAAGATAAACTTGAATTTTTAAAATTATTGGGTAGCATGATAGTAGCAAAATATTTAATTGATTATAAAATAGTTGATGCAGAATATATTTTAAAGGTGGAATCAGAGTCTGATTATGCCATAGAAAAAAAGATAGAAGAAAAAACTGCAAAAAGGAAAGAAAAATAACATAAAGTTATTTGATATAAAAAATTAGAGGAGAACAATGGAAGAAAAAAAGATAGCATTATTGATTGATGCAGAAAATATTAGTTATAAAAACTCAAAACAGATTATTGAGAAAATGAAAGAAAAAGGCAATTTGATTGTAAAATGTGTTGTTGCTGATTGGACAAAAATAACTGGTGCCAAGCGTACACAAATTAATAAGCAAACATGTAGGGATTATCAAATTGAAGGTTGGAGAAAAGAATCAAATACATATTCATTAACTCCAATTCAACAATTTAGTTATGTGTCTGGAAAAAATGCAACAGATTTGGCTTTAACCATAGAAGCTATGAAAATATTATATGAAAAACCATACATTACAACATTTT
>JAAZJD010000108.1 GCA_012800525.1 Clostridiales bacterium | reverse complement strand
GTGAGAATTTAGATACCCAAATAAAAGAAGATATAATCATTTGTGCAGATGGTGGCTATAGGCATGTAGTAGATAAAAAAGTGCATGCTATTATTGGCGACTTTGATAGTTTGAAAATTAAACCTGAGGCTGAAAATATAATAGTGTTACCAGTAAAAAAGGATGTTACAGATGGTGAACAAGCCATTGAATATTGCAAAAGTATTGGAGCTACAGCAATTTCTATTTATTCATTTGCAGGCGGAAGATTAGACCATCAAATCGCAAATATACATTTGTTACTTAAGGCATATAATCTTGAAATGGAAGCAATAGCTAGAAGCAAAAAAGAAGATATATATTTGTTGACTAGCAAACTTTCAATAGATGTGGCGATAGGGGATTATATTTCAATTATCCCATGTGATAAAAGTTGTGTTTTAAAAACCTCAAAAGGTTTGTATTATAAAACAGAAAATTTAGAATTAAACATAAATAAAATAGGACTTGGCATTTCAAATTATTCAGTGGAAAATAAAGTTTATATAGAAATATTAGAGGGAAAAGCTTTAGTGTTTCATAATAAATCAAAATAGTATTTTTATAAAATAAGCCAACCTAAAATATTAAAATAAATGCAGTTTAAGAGACTGTTTTTTTATTGTTATTCATTTTTGTTATCTTCTTCTAGCGGTTCATTTACATTAAGATTTGCTGTAGTTTTATCCATAATAGCAAGGAATGATTTATTGCTTAGGAGAAATGCACCAGCAACTAGTGTAACAGCCAAATCAGCAAAAACAAAAGAGTTATATAAAAAGCTCCAAGCAACAGGCCCTAGAATTATATTACCTTCACTATTTAAGTTCTCATCTACATATGACCCCCAGACAAAAATGCCAGCAACAACACTTGAAAGATATCTTATAATGACACTAATTAATGCACCAATGATAAAGTTTAAAATTGTTAATTTTCCTTTAAATACTTTATATTCATTGAATATTCCTGTTATTCCAATTGCAGCAAAAGCAATAGGATAATCTAAGAGAAATTGCATGGGATGGACAAAATAAGGTGCTTGGAAAAATTGCAATATTCCATAAATAAAACCAGCTAAAATTCCGCGCCTTATTCCAAACATATATGAATAAAGCATCAGAGGCAATAGGCTTGCAAAAGTTATTGAACCACCCTGTGGCAAAGAGAAAAATTTGACATAAGATAGGGCAAAACTAAGAGCAATTAAAACTGCTCCATATACTACGGAATTTGTTTTGTTTATTTTCTTTTTTCTTCCTAAAAGAAGCACTATTAAGACTAAAGCTATAATTAAAACAAAAGTATAAATATATAGTTGAGCTTTACCACCTGTTGATGAAGCAAGACCCCATGTTTGTATGCCATCAAACTCAAAAAACTTTCTACCACTGCCAAGAGTTTTAGCTAAAACTAAAGAGCCAAGTGTAGATATAACCGCAATTGAGTATCCAATTGTTATGCCTAAAGTTACCTTTTTAAAAGATTCAATATAATATGGCTTTTTGTTTTTAATATAAAAACCAATGATGATTAATACAATTGCTAGCGCTATTGTGATGGCAAGAGCAAAATATCCTGCAACATCTAATGCATACTGTAAAGAAGCTTTTATAGCATCATTAATACTTGAAATAGAAGTGTCTTGAAATGGTTTTAACATAGATTCTCCTTTGCTAGAGAGTAAAAAACCTAAAGAGATTATCTTTAGGTTCAAAGCATTTTTTGCTTTCTTTCGTGCGCATTACCGCAATCAAGTTCGAGGGTGTAATCTCAGGCCACTTGGCCACCCCTAGCATATATTTAATTTTGTAACTTTATGATACGGTTTTTTCTAGTTTATGTCAAGATATGAGGTGATTAAAAACTGTAAAGGTCAAAACAAAAAGAGATGCTGCAAACTAGCATTTAGATAAAATACTATACAATAAAAGTAAAATCTATTATAATAAACAAAGTTAAATATTTTGAGTTAAGGAATAAGCATGAAGAAATTTATAGCAATAATTAGTTTAGTTTTGATAATAGCAATATTTGCTGTTTCATTAACAGGTTGCGGAAAGGACCCATTTTTAACATCAGCTGTTTGGTCAGACTATGAAGTTTTGACATATGAAATTATTGAAAAAGAACAAAAAATAGGTGAGATGCAAGTAACTATTGAAAAGCTAGGTGCTGGTCAATATAAATTAAAAGATAGTGAGACCAATGCATTTGCAGTAGCATCAGGCACCATGGTAACGAAAGTAGCAAAAGATTTAGATGGAAAGGAGATATTATATTCTGCTTCTTTGGCAGAAAATTTTGTTCCAGTAGCAAGCTATAAAAAGATAGATTCTAAAGATAAAAAGATAGAAACTCGTACAAGATATTCTAAAAGCTATTACTATTATGCTAACAATGGCGGTGCTGAAAAAAGAACTAAAATAAAGAAAAATGTATTAGATAATGAGAACCTTTTTGAGTTTATTCGTTGTCAAGAACTAGAAAGATCCTTTAATCAAGTTTTGACTACTGTAGATGCACAAACCGGAGCAACTGAAAAGATATCTATTGCTGTTAGTGGAGAAGGGCAATTAGTAAAATCTTTCACATATAATGATATAGATGAAAATGAAAAAACTGTTATGAAAGGGGCAAAAGTGTATAACGTTGTTGTTGGGAAATCAACTGAGCCAAAAGGAAAGTCTATAGTTTTACAATATATCTATAAAGATGCATTTAATCCCTTAGTCAAAGGCGGAATAAATAAAACATCATATTTCCCATTAGTGCGCATTGAAGAAAATAATTTGACATATAATTTAACATCTATTAAATTTGGCAAATAATAAATTGTAATTTAGATAATATGAAAAGGGGACCCTCGTGAGTCCCCTTTGTTGTTTTTATATGTGTCTTTTTGTATTAGTTTATGAAAAATTAGGGTCTTGTAGTATTTTTGTTAAAAGTTAAGGTTATATAGCTTCTGCTTCTACTTTTTCAACGGCTTCTTCTTCACTTTTTTTCTTTTTAGGTAGTGGTTTTGAATCACCGTGTTTTACGAAGAACATCAATACTATTGCTAATATGACACAACATAGTGAGTAGAGGAATAGATATCTACTACCATACTTATCCATAAATATACCTGCGATAAATGGTGTTATTGCTTGCGCACTCATAGTTGCGGTGTAGTATAACCCAGTGTATTTTCCAACATCACTTGCAGAGGAAAGCTCAACTACCATTGGGAAGGTATTTACATTTGCAATTATTAAACCAAATCCAGCTATTAGATAGAATACTGTAAAGAGATATACGCTTGCTTTTCCAGGCATTGCAGCAAATAAGAATATTAGTAAAAATGAAAGTACGGCAAGTCCAAAACCTAATATGATGGATTTTCTTCTACCAATCTTTACAGCAAGCATTCCTACAGGAATAAATGCGATTGCAGATATGCCCATGCTTATACCAGAAACTATAGAGGCCCATCCCGGTGAAACTAATAAAGTTTTAGTTAAGAAAATTGACAGTGTCGAGCCTACAGCATTATATCCCATAAACCACATAAATATTGAAGCTAGAATTAAGAAAAATGAAATCATTTTAGCTCTTTTTAATTCAGCAGGATCTGCCGCTACTTCAGACACTAGCGTTCCATCTGCTTTAACAAGCTCTTCGTCAGTGTCATCGTTTGAAATTCCATATTCTGCACAAACTTCTTCACATTCTTTGAGTAGTTTTTTCTCATTTACTAAAAGCATAAAGCCTACTAATAGTAAAGCCATTGCACAAGCTACTGCAACAAATATAGCAATAAAGCCTGTAGGATTTATCATTAGAGTAATGGTGTAAATAAGGAAAGAAATAGCTCCACCAATTCCACCTGCTAAATTGATAATAGCATTAGCTTGGCTTCGTAGTGGTTTAGGAGTGACATCTGGCATTAAAGCAACTGCGGGTGATCTAAATGTAGCCATTGCCACTAGGACTAAAAATAGTATAATCATATATATTACAAGGGATGCTACATGATTTGTTTTTGCAGAAACACCAACTTCATTGCTTGCAAAGTTATTAATTCCCGCTTGAACAAAATTTTTGTAGTTTGTTGAAATAGCAGGATTTCCTTTTTTATCAACATTTGGAGTTCCTGTTAGGTCTTCAGCATCTTTAAAGTTTGTAAATGGATTTGTAGCAATTCTTAGATAATGCTCTTTTGTTTTGATGCCTGATTTTTCCATATAATCATGATCAGCATAGTCTGAATTTTCTTTTCCTTTTTCATATAAAAATTCATAGATTTCAGTCTGGTTTTTAAATTCATGCTTTCCATCTAAAGTTTTGTATGAATAGCCTGCAACATGAGTTTGAGTGATTTGTTCTCTTAATGCCATACCATCTTTTAAAGCTCTATTTGCAGAAATTGGGACAAAAATCATTAAAACGCAAGATATAATTGTTCCTATGAAAATATATGGAGTTCTTCTACCCCATTTTGTGTTTGTTTTGTCGGATAATTTGCCAAACAGTGGAAGCATAAACAAAGAGAGTAAATTATCAAGTCCCATGATTAATCCTCTCATTGTATGGGAAAGCCCAAAAGCATTTTCTAAAAGTAGTGGGATAACAAAGTCATATGCACCCCAGAAGGTCATAACTATTGCAAAGGCAAAGCCGACTTTAATGGTGTTTTTTACATTTAATTTCATTCGATCCTCCAAAATATTTTAAACTAGCTACAATAATTATATGTTAATAAAGGTAAAGTTTCAACAGTAAAAAATTTATTATATAAAATTTAAAAGCAAATCAATTTAGTTATCTAGTATTGTGTTTTGGTTTTTAAATTAAGAAACAAATATATTCTAAAAAGTTAATATCTTTGGTAAAATGTAAACATAGAAAGAAAAAGAGGAGAAAAGATAATGGCAAAAAAGATTTTATCAAAAAGTACAGCAAAAAAAGCAATAAGTAAGTTGGGGGTAACTGGAATAATTATTGTTTTAATTATTGCTATTACTGTAGTAGCTTTAGCTTTTAGCCCAGTAGGGAAGGCTGCTGCAGATTTTATAAAGAAAAATTATTTAACAAAAGTTGAAGTGCTAACTTCAAACTTTAATCCAATAACCATTGGTGATGCGAAACTTAAAGTGCATTTTATAGATGTTAATCAAGGTGATGCAATTTATATAGAACTTCCCGATGGCAAAGATATGCTAATAGATGGTGGATCTAAAACTCCAGTAGCTGTCCGCACAGAATTTGTTGACTATATAGCTAATCTTAAGGGTTCTGAAACAAAGCTAGATTATTTGGTAGTAACACATCCTGATACAGATCACTACAATATGTTAAAGCCTATTTTAGAAACATATGAAATTAAAAACATTTACTATCATGATGTTGAAAAGAATAACACATATAAAGAATATATGGGTTTATTTGATGTGGAAGGTGCAACTTTACATAAAACTGGCCCTAATGCAACTTCAGGAGTTTGGAAAACAATAAAATATGAAGATGCTACAAATGGATATACCATAAATATGTATTCAATTGGATATGATACTTTAAATACTGAAAATCCCGATGAGTATGATGCAGATGAAAGTAATGGAATGTCTATAATGATGAGCATTAAATACAATAATAGAAAGATTATGCTAACAGGCGATGCTATTGTAGAAACCGAAGAATGGTTAATGCCATTTTTAAGCGATACTTATGATTGCGATGTTTTAAAGGTTGGGCATCACGGTTCTTCATCATCAACATCTGCTGAGTTTTTAGATAAGATAAAGCCTGAATATGCAATAATTTCATCAGATAATGGCAAGGAGCATGATCATCCAAGACCTACGGTTATGAATAGACTATATGAAAGAGGAATAGTTACATATTCTACTAATCATCATGGCCATATAGTTTTAGAAATAGATGAAGATGGAGAATTTGGTTTTAGAACTCAAAATGTCAAAATGGTTCAAAATAACACATTGCCAAGAGATCCTAGATATATAGCACCATAATTTAGTAACGGTGGTAGAGAAGATATAAAATTGTAAACTAGTAAATGTTGTAGAGTAAACATAATATAAAATCATAGACTAGTAAATATATAAAAATTATGTAAGCACTTTGACTTTTTGAGTTGAAGTGCTTAATTTTTGTTTTGTAAAAAGTTGAGATATTGCTTTGGTGTAATGCCAAATTCTTGTTTAAAAGCTCTAAAATAATGTGTGTAATCACCAAAACCTACTTGAAAGCAAGCTTCTTTTATACTTATTCCTTTTGCAAGTAAGGTTTTTGATAATGTAAGGCGTTTTTTTATAATAAATTGATATGGAGAAGTTCCAGTATGTTTTTTGAAAAGCCTTGCTAAATAGTATTTGCTGATAAAAAGATCTTTTGCGAGCATATCAAGTGTTAGAGGTTTATCTATATTTTTATTAATATATTCAATTGCATCATTTACGGTTTGATTTATTATTGGAGGATTTATGCTATTTGATTGTGTAGAAAGATATCTTGATAAATCTAAAAGTAATGATTGTAGATTGATTTGAGTTTCAAGATCGCTGCCAAAAGTATCAGAGTTATTACTTTTATGTAGAGTGGTTATTTTTTGATGTAATAATTTTGAAAATTCAACATCTCTTACTAAATAATTTTTTGTTTCAGCTCGATCTAGAAAAGCTTGTGCTAAATTTGTATATGGAGTAGAAAGTGAATTCAAATAATTAGGGTTTATCCACAATACAGCACGCTCATATGGAATAGAAGAATTTAATATTTCAACTCTATGTAAGTTATTAGCTGGAATGAGTATTAGGTCGAAAGGTTGAAGCTTGTAATCACCATTTTCAACTGTATATATAGCTTTGCCGTTTAAAAACAAATATAACTCATGGAAATTATGTGAGTGTAAAGGTACAGAGCTAAATTGCCTATCTTTATATAGGTTTATTTCAAAAGTGTTTGTAAGCATATGTTGCGATGTTTTCCAAGTACTATACTTCATCTTTCTCTCATAAAAATTTTGTATATTATAGATTTTAAATAATTGTTGCTAACTCATATTCAATTTAAGTAATTTTAGAAAAGATGAGTTTATTTTCTCTATGTAATAATCTTTACATATAAAAGGCAAGAAATGCAAACAATTTAGCAATATTATCAATTTACTTGTAAAAACATATACTATAATATTTAAGCAATAAGTAATATAATGTTTATTACAAAGACTTTTAAAACATGGTGGAGATTGTGATGAAAAAATTTATGTCTGAGATTTTTTTAGAAAATGAAATGGCAAAAAAGCTATATCAAAAAGTTAAAGATTTGCCAATTTATGATTTTCATTGTCATTTAAACCCTAAAGAGATATATGAAGATAAAAGGTATAAAAATTTAACTGAGATTTGGCTTTTGGGTGATCACTATAAATGGCGAATTATGCGTGCTTTTGGTATTAGTGAAGATAAGGTAACAGGTGATGCAAGTCATTATGAAAAATTTAGAGCTTTTTGTAAAGCTTTGCCATATTTTATGGGAAACCCAGTATATCATTTTGCGCATCTTGAACTTAAAAAATACTTTGATTTAGATATTCCTATTTGCGAAGAAAATGCTGATGCCATTTGGGAAAAAACATCACAATATATGCAAGATAATGTAGTTTCACCAAGAAGTCTACTTAAAGTTTCTGGTGTTTCTACATTAATTACTACAGATGATCCGTTAGATGATTTAAAATATCATGACTTGTTGTTAGGTGAGAAATTAGAGTGTAGAGTACTTCCTTGTTTTAGACCAGACAAGATTATAAACATCCAAAATGTAGACTTTAAAGAATATATAGAAAAATTATCGAAAGTGACCGAAATTACAATTGATGATTTTAATAGTCTAATGGAAGCTACAAAGAAAAGGATAGAGTATTTTTTGGCAAGAAATTGCTTATGTGCGGATTTATCTTTTCTAGATTTTCCAAAAGGCAAAGGGGATTTTTATTTAGCAGACAGTATTTTTAAAAGAAAGATTAATAACGAAATTATTTCAACTGAAGAAGCTGAAGAATATATGTTTTGCATAGTGACTCGTTTAGCTAAAATTTTTGCTGAAAACGACATGGTTATGCAACTTCATGTAGGGCCGATGAGAAATTGTAGTTCAACATTATATAACCAAGTGGGTGTAGATGCTGGTGGAGATAGTATAGGAAACACTCTAGATATAGAAAAAGCAAGAAATATGCTAGATTACATAGATCAAAATGGCGGTTTACCAAAAACAATAATATTTACCCTAAATCCAAATGCATATTATCCTCTAGCAACTTTACTTGGTTCTTTTCAAGGAAATGGAAAGAGAGGCAAAATGCAACTTGGAGCCGCTTGGTGGTTTTTAGATCATAAAGATGGAATTTATGAGCAGTTAAAAATAAATGCATCAACTGGTGGGCTTGGACTTTTTGTAGGGATGTTAACAGACAGCAGAAGTTTTGCATCATATGCAAGACATGATTATTTTAGAAGAATTTTATGTTCTTTAATAGGCTCATGGATAGAAAAGGGTGAATACAGTGCAGGGTCAGATGAAAAGTTAGTAGAAATTTTAGAAAAAATTTGTTATTACAATGCAAAAGAATATTTTGATAAGAAGAGAGGTGTAGTATGAAAATGTCATTTAGATGGTATGGAAAAGACGATCCAGTCCAAATAGGGTATATTAGGCAAATTCCTAATATGCATAGCATCGTTAGTGCTGTATATGATGTCAAAGTTGGCGAAGTATGGTCTAATGAAAGCATTAATGAAATTAAAAAAATGGCGGAAGATGTTGGATTAAAGTTTGAAGTTGTTGAAAGTGTGCCAGTACATGAAGATATAAAGCTAGGACTTAAAACAAGAGATAAATATATTGCAAATTATTGTGAAAATATAAAAAGACTAGGTAAAGCTGGAGTTAAATGTATTTGCTATAACTTCATGCCTGTTTTTGATTGGACAAGAACACAATTAGATAAGTTAGCAGAAGATGGTTCAACATCACTTGTATATTATGAATCACAACTTAAAGGTAAAAATCCATTGAGCGATGATATGAATTTACCAGGCTGGGATTCTAGCTATGAAAAGGAAGAATTAAGAGAATTGTTTAACAAATATTCGAAAGTTGATGAAGAAAAACTATGGTCAAACTTAGAGTATTTTTTAAAGGCTATAATACCAGTTGCAAAAAAAGCGGGTGTTAAAATGGCTATTCATCCAGATGATCCGCCATGGCCAATTTTTGGACTACCAAGAATAATAACAGATGAAAAAAATCTTGATAGATTTTTAAAACTAGTTGATGAAGAAGAAAATGGATTAACTTTTTGTACAGGTTCTCTTGGTGTTGCAGAAAAAAATGATTTAGTGAAAATGATAGATAAATATTCAAAAGCAAAAAGAATTCATTTTATGCATATTAGAAACATTAAATTTGTTGAAGATGGCTTTGAAGAAACATCACATAATCAAAGTGCAGGCTCACTAGATATTGTAGGTATTGTCAAAGTGCTACATAAAAATAAATTTGATGGATATGTAAGACCAGATCATGGACGTATGATTTGGGGTGAAACTGGAAAACCTGGATATGGTTTGTATGATAGAGCTCTTGGAGCAAATTATATAAATGGCATATGGGATGCTTTGGAGCATAAGAAAGGTTAGATAGTTATTTGCAATATAAATAATATATGTGATGATTTTAAAATAGAAGTTTAGGTATCTAATTGTTTAAAATAGAGATACTTAAAGCTTAGATTGGAGGTATAAAATGAGTTTAGATTTAAAAGGAAAAGTTGTAGTTATTACAGGTGCAGGCGGGGTTATTTGTTCAACCCTTGCAAAGTCACTTGCAGTTACTGGTGCAAAGATTGCTTTACTTGATTTAAATGTCGATGCAGCTAAAGTAGTAGCAGATGAAATTGTGGCAAATGGATATATTGCAAAGGCATATAAAGTAAATGTTTTAGATAAAACTTCTATAGAAGATGCTCATGCTGCAATTAAAGTAGATCTTGGTGAATGCAATATATTAATTAATGGCGCAGGAGGAAATAATCCCAAAGCCACAACAGATAATGAATACTGTGCTTTTGAAAAAGATGTAGAAAAAGACTTTTTTGATCTCAAAGAAGAAGGAGTGAAATTTGTCTTTGATTTAAATTTCATTGGTACATTTTTGCCTACTCAAGTTTTTGCAAAAGATATGGTTGGCAAAAAGGGATGTTCGATTTTAAATATATCTTCTATGAATGCATTTACTCCTCTTACAAAAATCCCAGCATATAGTGGTGCAAAAGCAGCGGTAAGTAATTTTACAGCATGGCTTGCAGTTCATTTTTCGAAAGTTGGAATAAGAGTAAATGCCATTGCTCCGGGATTTTTTGTAACTAATCAAAATAGGGGACTATTGTTTGATCAAGATGGAAATCCAACTGATAGAACTAAAAAAATATTAGCTTCTACACCTATGGATAGATTTGGTGAAATTGATGAACTAGTTGGTGCAACACACTTTTTATTAGATGAAAAAGCTGCAAGTTTCATCACTGGAGTTGTTTTACCAATCGATGGTGGTTTTAATGCTTTTAGTGGAGTGTAGCTTGAAAAGTGAGATGATAAGGTATAGTCATATTGATATATAATGTCGTATTATTAAATTAAATAATGTTGCTAACTAATATATTAGTTAAATTTAACCAACATATATGTGAGATAAAAAAATGAGTTACTCTTTTTTAGAAGAAAATAAAATTATTCCTGTAATAAAAGTAGAAAAAGCTGAGGATATTCTAGATATATTAGCTGCCTTAGAAAAAGGTGGGATAAATATAGCGGAAATTACATTTAGGACTGAATGTGCTAGAGAAGCAATAAGTTTAGCAGTTAAAAATTTCCCAAATATGATAATTGGTGCAGGAACAGTCATTAATGCAAAGCAATGTACTAATGCAATATCTGCTGGAGCAAAATTTATAGTTTCTCCTGGATATCTAGAAGAAATTGGAGCAGTTGCAAATAATTTTAATATTCCATATATTCCAGGAGTTATTACACCATCAGAAATCATGATAGCATATAAAGCAGGATATAGTGTGTTAAAATTCTTCCCATGCCAAGAGTTTGGTGGAATAGACACAATCAATGCATTTTCTAATGTGTTTCCACAAGTTAAATTTGTTCCTACTGGAGGAATAAATCAGGAAAATTTTAAAAGATTTTTAAAACATCATGCTGTGATAGCAGTTGGGGGCACTTGGATTTTGAAAGGCGATATATCAAAAGCAGCAGCAAATGCTTTAAAAGAATTAAAAAGCTAAAAACTATTAAATAAATATTGATTCAGTGAAAATAGATTTTACTGTGGATTTAAATTAAGGAGAAAATTTATGAAAGTTGTAACATTTGGAGAGATAATGTTGAGATTAGCACCTTTTGGAAATTTGAGATTTTTCCAAGAGTCTGCATTAGAAGCAACCTTTGGTGGCGGTGAAGCTAATGTCGCGGTTTCACTTTCATTTTTTGGATATGATGCAGCCTTTGTAACAAAAGTTCCAGATAATGCTATTGGTCAGGCTGCAATTAGTGAACTTAGAAAACATGGTGTAAATACAACATATATTGCTAAAGGTGGAGATAGACTTGGAATTTACTATTTAGAAAAGGGGATGTCTGTTAGGGCAAGTAATGTCATATATGATAGGGCAAATTCTTCAATATCTAAGGCTTCAGAAAAGGATTTTAATTGGCATCAAATTTTTGACAATGTTAATTGGTTTCATTTTACAGGAATCACACCAGCACTTTCTGACGATCTTGCCAATATATTGATTTTGGCATTAAAGATAGCTAAAGAAAAAGGCATTAAGGTTAGCTGTGATTTAAACTATAGAAAAAAGTTATGGTCAACTGAAAAAGCTAAAAAAGTAATGTCAAAACTTATGCAATATGTAGATGTTTTAATCGCAAATGAAGAAGATGCTGAAAAGGTTTTTGGAATTAAGGCTAAAAACGCTGATATTTCTAAAGGTAAAATAGAAAGAGAGTCATTTGTGGATGTAGCAAAACAATTAGTTGAAAAGTTCAATTTTGAAGCAGTTGCAATATCATTGCGTGAAAGTATTTCTGCAAGCTTAAATAACTGGGGTGGTATGCTATATGTTAAGGATAAAGCATATTTTTCCAAAACACATAATATTAATATTCTAGACAGAGTTGGTGGTGGCGATAGTTTTTGTGCTGGCTTAATATATGGATTAAATGAGTTTAAAGATTATCAAGAGGTTATAGAATTTGCAGCAGCCGCAAGTGCGTTAAAACAAACCATTGAAGGGGACTTTAATTTGACCACAGTAGATGAAGTAAAAACTTTAATAAAAACAGATGGTAGTGGAAGAATACAAAGATAAATAAAAAATGAACAAAAAATTAAGATTTGGTGTTATTGGTATTGGTAGAATGGGAAGCAGGCATGCTTTTAATTTAGCTCGTGGTTTTGTAAGAGGAGTTAAACTTGTTGCTGTTTGTGATATTTTATCTAAAGCTTTAGAGAGAAGTAAAAAATATACTAAAGCTAAAAAATATTCTTGCTATAAAGAAATGATTGAAAATGAAAAATTGGATGGTGTAATTATTGCAACTGAGCACTACCCACATGGAGAAATCGCAAGGTATTGTATTGAACAAAAAGTTCATGTTTTAATTGAAAAACCTTTAACTGTTACAAAACTTGATGCTGATAAAGTTGTAGAAGTTGCAAAGGCAAATCCTGATGTTATTGTTGGTGTAAACTTTAATCAAAGAAGCAATAAAATGTATAAAAAAGCCAAAAAGCTAATATCTTCAGGAAAACTTGGAAGCATACAAAGGGCAGATTATATCATAACAAATTGGTATCGCTCAGATGCATACTATAAACAAGGTGGTTGGCGTGGCACATATTGCGAAGAAGGAGGAGGTTCTCTAATAAACCAATGTGTTCATCAGCTTGATATTCTTCAATGGCTGATAGGCATGCCTACTTCAATTACTGCTAAAACTAAGACAGTTGATAGAAATATTTGCACTGAAAATGATATAGTCGCTATTTTAGAATATCCAGAATATAATTGTTCTTTTTCCGCTTCCTCTCATGAGTTAAGTGGTGTTAATAGGTTGGAGATTGCTTTAGATAAAGGTAGAATCGTTATGGGCAAGTTCTTTATGAAAGTATATAGACATAAAAGCCAAAAGCAAGTTAATAAGGAAACAACATTTGGATATGGAATGTCACCAAGTTTTATGACAATTAGCTCATATGGATTAATAAGACAACTAAGAGACTTGATTTTAGGCCAACAAATTAGAACAATAAAAGCTTTTGCAAAAGCAATAAAAAATAAAGGCGAGTTGCTAGCAAATGTTGAAGAAGGTCATAAAAGTGTTGAATTAATTAATGCAATTTATCTTTCTTCTTGGAAAGATGCAAAAGTGTTTTTGCCAATTGATGCAAATGAATATGAAAATGCGCTAGAAGAAAAACGTCAAGAAGAGAAAAATAAAGTAAACAGCAAATGATGCAAAATGATAATTATGTTTTGTAATCGTTTCAATTGTTAAATTATAGTATTATGTGAGGTGAATTTATGAAGGTTCAAATTTCAGGTTTTTATGATGAGGTTACATCAGATTTTAATAAGCAAATAGCTTTAGCAAAGGAATTAGGAGGCGAATATATTTGTCCAAGAAATGTGGATGGAAAAAATATTGCAGACTACTCATATGAAGAATTTAAAGTTTCTATTTTACCAAGGATGATTGATAACGGAATAAAATTTTCTTCTATCGGTTCTCCTATAGGAAAGGTTGGAATTAATGATGAAGCAGGTTATGAAAAACAAAAGAAACAACTTGAAACTTTAATTAGAATAGCAAAAAAAGCAAAATGTAAATATATTAGAATATTTTCATTTTTCTATGGTTCAGAAGATCCGGATTCATGTTTAGATAAAGTTGTTACAAAAATGAAAGGCTTTTTGGAAATTGCAAAAGATAGTGGAGTCACACTTTTACATGAAAATGAAAAGAAAGTGTTTGGGGATGTTCCTTCAAGAGTTTTAAAGCTATATGAACACCTAAAAGATGATGGACTAGAATTTATTTTTGATTCTTCAAACTATGTGCAATGTGATGTAAATGTCAAAGAAGCTTTTGATATGTTAAAAGATATAACAGTGTATTATCATATTAAAGATTGTTCTGAATATAAGGTTGAAGTTCCTCTTGGAGTTGGAAAGGGCGAGTATCAATATATAATAGAAGAGCTTAAGAAAAGATATTATGAAGGCTTTATGACTTTAGAGCCACACACTTGGAAATATGCAGTGTTAAAGCCTATAGTATATTTCGTGCCATTTATGCCATTCATAATGAGTAATTACTTTAAAGCTTTTAGACTAGTAGATAAAGCTAAAGGATTGGGCTTTTTTAAATGTGTGTCAAGAAAAGAAGTTTTCGTGTGGCAATATAAAACACTTGAAGAAATGATAAAAGAGTAAATATATGGAGGTTTAGCTATGGCCAAAATTGTAAGATATGGAATTGTAGGGTTTGGGAAACAAGGTAGTTTTTATTCAATGATTTTTCAAAAACTTGGTTTTTTGATTAAAGGTGCAAAACTTACAGCTGTTTGTGATGTAAATGAAAGCAGAAGGAATAGGGCAAAAGAAAAACTAAAGGGAGTTGAAATATTTAGCGACTATAAAGAGATGTTTAATAGTGGATTAATTGATGCAGTTTTAATTGAAACTCCCCACTATGAACATTCTACAATAGCAATTGATGCTTTTAAGGCAGGAATTAATGTTTTATGTGATAAGCCTGCAGGTGTTTATACATCACAAGTTGTGAAAATGAATGAAGAATCAGATAAACACCCTGATCTTTTGTTTGGAATGATGTTCAATCAAAGAACAAATCCATTATACATAAGAGCAAAAGAAATAATTGAAAGTGGTAAACTTGGTGAGTTAAAAAGAATTGTTTGGATAATAACTAATTGGTATCGTCCAAAAGCATATTATGATCAAGGCGGCTGGCGTGGGACATGGAAAGGTGAAGGTGGCGGTGTTTTAATTAACCAATGTCCTCATCAATTAGATTTATTTACTTGGCTTGCAGGATTACCTGTAGAAGTAGAAGCAATAGTGAGCACAAAAGGTAGAGAAATAGATGTAGAAAATGATGTAACAGCAATGTGTACCTTCGAAAATGGTGCCACAGGAGTCTTTATAACCTCAACGCATGATGCTCCAGGAACAAATAGGTTAGAAATTACAGGTGATGGCGGTAAAATTGTAATCGAAGGTGGTAAACTTGTGTTTACTGAAAATCAAATATTTGAACCTGAGTTTAATGCAACCAATAAAGTTTTTATGGGCAAACCTAAAACCAAAGTATATAAATATAGAGGCATAGGGCATTATTTAAGAATGTTTAAAAATCCACCACAACATATAGGGATTATAAAAAATTACACAGACTATTTGTTAGGTAAAACCGATAAGTTTATAGCTCCAGGCAAAGAAGGTTTGATTGGATTAACTTTTTCTAATGCAATTCATTTAGCTGGCTGGACAGGGAAAAAGGTGTCCATACCTTTAGATGAAGCTTTGTTTGAAAGTGAACTTAAAAAGAAAATAAAAGAAGAGGAAGAAAATCCAGTAAAAAAATGAATTGTCTAAAAATATATTTAATGAAAAAGGTATTAAAAACTAGAAAGTGTAGGTCTAAAAACTTGCACTTTTTATGTTTAGAACAAATGTTCAGGCTTTAGAATGCATTTGTTTACGTTTTTACTTAGATATTACGGAAAATTTTTTGATTTTCAAAAGGTAAAAAATTAAATATTAATGTATTTTTTAAAATGAAAAAAAATTAACACTAGGGTTTTTGATATAAAATAGGTATTATCAGCCTAAATTTAGGATTTTTAGCAAAATTTAATGTCAAAATACTATATATTGTGTATTTTTTTAGTGTTGACAACTATATATTGTGGTGCTATAATAACAATTACCGGACTATGAAAGCTACTTTTTCATACTTTTATAAATTATACATTTTTCATTTAGATAATATAAACTATAAAAAAATTAAAACGGAGGGAACAAATATGGTTAAACAAATCATTAAAAGAGATGGAAGAATTGAAGACTTTAATGTCGATAAAATTAGAGATGCTATTTACAAAGCAGCATTAGCTGCTGGTGGAGATAACAAAGTATTAGCAACAGAGCTTGCTTTGAAGGTTGCACAAAGGTTAGATGACACATATAAAGACTTAGCACCAACTATTGAACAAATTCAAGATATGGTAGAAAAGGTGCTCATTGATGAGCAGCATGCAAAAACTGCAGTTGCATATATTCGTTATCGTGAAGCTAGAAAAAAGGCTCGTGACACAAATGCTTTAATTGCTCAAACAGAAGAACTTTTTGCAGACTATTTAAGTGAAGAAGCTTGGGAAGTTAAAGAAAATGCCAATATGCAAAAATCTGTAAATGGTCTAAATAACTATGTTAGAGAGTCTTTCACTAAAAAATATTGGTTATACAATATATATCCAGAAGAAGTAAGAGTTGCCCATGAAGATGGAGATATTCATTTACATGACCTTGGATTCTTTGGACCATATTGTGCTGGTTGGGATTTAAGACAACTTTTAACAGATGGCTTTGGTGGAGTTGCGGGAAAAGTTGAAAGTAAGCCAGCTAAGCATTTGCGTTCATTTTTAGGACAAGTTGTTAACTCAACATTTACAACTCAAGGAGAAACTGCAGGTGCTCAAGCATGGTCTTCAATTGATACATATTGTGCTCCATTTATTAGATATGACAAAATGACTTATGAACAAGTGCGTCAATGCATTCAAGAGTTTATATTCAATATCAATGTTCCTACAAGAGTAGGTTTCCAATGCCCATTCTCAAACTTGACATTTGATATTAAAGTTCCTTCAACATTGAAAGATCAGCCAGTTATTGTTGGTGGTGAAATAAAAGAAGATAAATACGGTGATTTTCAGGCAGAAATGGATATTTTCAATAAAGCTTTTTGTTCAGTTATGCTTGAAGGCGATGCAAAAGGTAGAGTGTTTACATTCCCAATTCCAACACTAAACATCACGAAAGATTTTGATTGGAATAATCCTGTTGTAGATGCCTTTATGGAAATTACTTGTAAATATGGTATCCCATATTTTGCAAACTATATAAATAGTGACTTATCACCAGAAGATGCAGTTTCAATGTGTTGTAGACTACGCCTTGATGTTACAGAACTTAGAAAACGTGGCGGTGGACTATTTGGGTCAAACCCAATGACTGGTTCAATTGGTGTTGTAACATTAAATATGCCAAGAATTGGATATTTAGCTACGGATGAAGAAGATTTCTTTAAGCGTGTAGAAAGGCTAGCAAGGATTTCTCAAACATCACTAGAAATCAAGAGAAAGATCATTGAAAAAGAATCAGAAAAAGGTCTATATCCATATAGCACACATTTCTTGAGAAGTGTAAAAGAAAGAACTGGAAGATTTTGGGATAATCACTTTAACACAATAGGTTTGGTTGGAATGAATGAATGTTTATTAAACTTCATGGGCAAAGATATTGGAACACCAGAAGGATTAGAATTTTCACTAAAGGTTATGAATTTCTTGCGTAGCTTAATGCAAGAGTTCCAAAAAGAAAGTGGAAGAAGCTATAACCTTGAAGCAACACCAGCAGAAGGAACAAGCTATAGACTTGCAAGACTTGATAGGAAAAAGTTTGGTAAAGATATTATTTCTGCAGGAGATGAGGTTCCATACTATACAAACTCTACACAATTGCCAGCATCATATACAGATGATATTATGAAGTGTGTTGAGCTACAAGATGAACTACAATACTTATATACTGGTGGAACAGTGCAACACTTGTATCTTGGAGAAAAAATTGAAGATATTCAAGTTGCAAAGAAATTAATTAAGAAGATCTTTGAAGTTAGCAAAATGCCATATATTTCATTAACACCAACATTCTCAGTATGTAATGAACACGGATATCTTGCTGGTGAACAATGGAGCTGCCCAACATGTGGAAAAGATACAGAAGTTTATAGCAGAGTTACTGGATATCTAAGACCTGTTCAAAACTATAATGATGGCAAAAAAGCTGAGTACAAAGATAGGGTAAAATTCAAAGTTAAAGAAAATCAATTAAAGGATGTTGTTTGCTAACTTATAATTATAAATCCAATATAGAAATGGAGTTGCTAAATTTGCAGCTCCATTTTTTAACTTTTAAAAACACAATAGAAGCAATTTAAATATAACATAAAAATAAGGAGTTTTTATAATGATAATAGCTGGATATAACCCAAATTCATGTGTAGATTATCCTGGCAATATTGCATCAGTAATTTTTTTGCCAAATTGTCCACTAAGATGCGTATATTGCCATAATAAACCAATGCTAGACGGTGAATATGAAGCAATTCCATATGAAGAGGTTTTAGAAAGGATTAAGAAAAACAAGCTATTTTTAGATGGTGTTGTTATTACTGGAGGAGAGCCTACTCTAACACCTATTGAAGATCTAAAAAAGCTAATTTCAGACATTAAATCTTTGAATCTTTTAGTAAAAATTGATACTTGTGGCAGTAGCCCAAAAGTTCTAGAGCAACTACTTCCTTTAGTTGATTATGTGGCAATGGATATTAAGGCACCTTTAGATAAATATAGCATGATAACTCCTGCAACAGATAAATTGATGGAAAATATTTCAAAAAGTATAGAGCTTGTAAAACAAGCAAAAGATTATGAATTTAGAACAACACTAGATCCAAAGCTTACTGTTGATGACATTGAAACTATTGCAAAAATGATTGAGGGTGCAAAAGCTTATTACATACAACAATTTGTTGCAACTGATTTTTATTATCCCAAAGCATACAGTTCAGACTATCTAAAGTGGTGTGTTGAGACTGCCAATAAATATGTCAAAACAGCTTCTAGAGGAGGGTAGTTTCCATTGACTTATTAATACAGTAAGCCTATATTTTGTAAAATAACGATATGTATAAGGTAAGTAAAAATTGCTAGTATTGAGTAGACAGCATTGCTACTATTTAGTATAATTAAACTATCTTTTTGGTGGGGATGAGTGATGCGCTTTTTGAAAGACATAATCGTAGAACGTGGACAAGTATTTCCTGGTGATGTTCTCAAAGTAGACTGTTTTTTAAATCACCAAGTGGACGTTATGATTGTGTCAAAGTTAGCCAAAGAAATTTATAAAAGATTTAAAGATAGTGGTGTGACTAAGGTTTTGACAATAGAATCTTCAGGAATACCACTAGCATGTTTAGTAGCATTAGAATTTAAAGTTCCTTTTGTTTTTGCTAAAAAAAGAAAAACCATAAATTTAACAGAAGACCTTTACAAGGCAAAAGTATTTTCATATACTACAGGTAAGTATAGTGATATTATGATTGCAGCAGAGTATATAACACCAAAAGATAAGGTGCTTATAGTAGATGATTTTTTAGCTAACGGCTCTGCACTGAATGCACTAATTGATATTGTAAATGAAGCAGGAGCAGGGCTTGTAGGTGCTGCAGTTGCTATAGAAAAAGGTTTTCAAGGTGGTGGAGATACATTACGTCAAAATGGCATAAAAGTTGAGAGTCTAGCTATAATTGATGCAATGAGTCCAGAAAAGATAATTTTTAGAGACTAGCAAAAAACTCGCAAATACTTTAAATTGAATTAGCAAACTATGTAGCGGGTAAATAATATATGGAATCCAGCCGAAAGGCAAAAAAATATATGGAGGGAGAAAAATTATGAAAAAGATTTTTAAAGTAATAGCATTAGTTTTAGTTTTTGCTATGGCGCTATCAGTAGTGACACTTGCAGTTGCTTGCACAGGCGGTGCAGATGAAACTTTAGAAGTAGAATTGCCAGCTTATAATGTCGAGACACCAGATTATTCATCACTAACTATACCTGCGGGTTTTAAAGTTGGATTAATTTGCTTGCATGATGAAAATAGCACCTATGACAAAAACTTTATTGATGCGATGAAGGCAACTCAAAAAACATTTGGTCTTACGGATGAACAAGTTATAATCGTAACGAACATAGAAGAGGGAGATGAGTGTTTTAATAAAGCTAAACAATTGGCAGCTGATGGCTGTGATGTTGTTTTTGCAGATAGTTTTGGTCATGAAACATATATGATTAAGGCTGCAAAAGATCCAGCGTGCAAGGATGTTCAATTTTGTCATGCAACAGGAACAAGGGCTCATACTGAAGGTCTTGCTAATTATGCAAACGCATTTGCTTCTATCTATGAAGGTCGTTTTCTTGCGGGTGTTGCAGCTGGTATGAAGATGAATGAAATGATTGAAGCTGGTGAATTTAAAGCAAATGAAGCTAAACTGGGCTATATTGGAGCATATACATATGCGGAAGTTGTTTCTGGCTATACATCATATTACTTAGGCGCTAAATCAGTTTGTCCTTCAGTTACAATGGATGTAACCTTTACAGGCAGCTGGTATGATGAAACTGCTGAATATAATTCTGCAATTAGCTTGATTAATCGCAAATGCAAATTAATTAGTCAACACGCAGACTCAATGGGAGCACCAAATGCTTGTGAAACAAAAGGTGTTCCAAATGTATCATATAACGGTTCAACAGTTAAGGCATGCCCAGACACATTTATAATTTCTTCAAGAATTGACTGGTCTCCATACTACAACTATGTAATTTCACAAGTTATTAAAGGTGAAGAAGTTGCTAAAGACTGGGTTGGAACTATTAAAAATGGTGGAGTAAAGCTAACAAATCTTGGAGCAAAAGCAACAGCAGCAGGTACTGTAGAAAAAATCGTTGAAGTACGTGAAAAAATAGTTAAGAAAGAACTTCATGTGTTTGATACCAATACATTTACCGTTGATGGTAAAAAACTTACAACATATCTAGCTGATGTAGATGATTATGGCGATTTTGTAAAAGAAACCGAAGTAATACATAAAGATGGTTATTTTAATGAATCATTTTTCCGTTCTGCACCATATTTTGATTTAGAAATAGATGGAATAACACGACTAAATACTGCATTTGGAAGCTAATGCTGTAAAAAACAAAAATTTAATTAAAAATACAGATATATAATTAATGTGTACAATAATAGGATAAATATGTTTGCACCTTATAGCATTTAGTAAGGTGCAAACGAATTCTAATTATGAGCCTATTGTTATTAATAGACTCATAGTTTTATATAATAAATGTTTCGAGGTTTATGGATAATAAATATGTAAATGCGATAGAAATGGTAGGCGTAACCAAAACATTTGGTTCGGTCATTGCCAATAAAGAAGTAGATTTAACCATAAGAAAAGGTGAGATATTGTCACTTCTTGGTGAAAATGGCAGTGGGAAAACCTCCTTAATGAATATGCTTGCAGGTATATATTATCCAGACAAAGGCCAAATTTTTGTTAACGGCAAAGAAGTCGTTATTAAATCTCCAATAGATGCATATAATAATAAAATAGGTATGGTCCATCAGCATTTTAAGTTGATTGATCTATTTACTGCAGCTGACAATATTATATTAGGAGAAACTGAACCACCGTTTAACTATAAAGAAAAATTAGATAGCTTAAAGGAAGAAAAAGCTAGGTTAATAGAAGAATATAAAGAGACAAAACAAAACCAAGAAATAGAGGGGAGTGTTGTCGAAAAACGAGGTAAGCAAAAGTTTACAGACGATATTAAGTGGAAAAGGTTTTTAATGAATTTAAAAATTTCATCTTTACCACTTGCAAGGTTATGGCATAAGATAAAATTTAATTGGCTCCCTAGAAAAAGAGGTAAAAAAATACAAGATTTTGCTGATAAATATGGTTTTGAAATAGATGTAAATAAGAAAATATACGACATGTCTGTTAGTGAAAAACAAACAGTCGAGATTATAAAAGTGCTATATCGTGGTGCAGATGTTTTAATTTTAGATGAGCCTACCGCTGTTTTAACACCACAAGAAATTGAAAAGTTGTTTGATGTTTTAAGAGGGATGCGAGATAGTGGTAAATCCATTATCATAATAACTCATAAACTAAATGAAGTTATGGCAATTTCTGATAGAGTTTCAGTTTTAAGAAAAGGTGAATTTGTTGGAACTGTCAATACCTCAGAAACTAATGAAACTCAATTAACAGAAATGATGGTTGGCGAAAAAGTAGAACTTGATATGGGAAGAACCATTCCTGAAAATGTTCGAAGAAGGTTAGAGGTTCAAGGTCTTTCATGTCGTACGCGTATGGGCGTGCTTGCACTAGATAATGTGTCATTTAATGTTAATTCAGGAGAGATTTTAGGGATTGCAGGAATATCTGGAAGTGGTCAAAGAGAACTTTTAGAAGCTATAGCGGGTCTACAAAAGATAGAACAAGGAGCAATTCAATACTACGAACCAGAAACTGAGAAAATAGTTGATTTAAGATCTAAAACTCCAAATCAAATTAAGGATTTAGGTGTAAGGTTGTCATTTGTACCAGAAGATAGGCTAGGAATGGGACTTGTCGGAAATATGGATTTAACCGATAATATGATGCTTAGATCGTATAGCAAAGGTCACTCAATCTTTTTAGATAGAAAAACCCCATATAAACTAGCAAAAACTATTGTTGAAGAGTTGGAAGTTGTTACAAAAGATATAAAAACTCCTGTAAGAAGGCTATCTGGTGGAAATGTACAAAAAATATTAGTAGGTCGTGAAATATCTTCAGCTCCTACTGTCATTATGGCAGCATATCCAGTTAGGGGTCTAGATATTAACTCTTCTTATACAATATATAACTTGCTCAATAGACAAAAGGAAAAAGGAGTAGCTGTTATTTTTGTTGGAGAGGATTTAGATGTTTTATTAGGACTTTCAGATAGGATTATGGTTATTTGTTCTGGCAAAGTAAGTGGTATTGTAGATGCGAGAAAGACTACCAAAGAAAAACTAGGGATGTTGATGACAAGTATTCCAAATGATATAGAAATATTTGATGAAACTGTCGAAACTTATGGAAAAGATTTAGCAGTTGATATTAACAATGTCAAGGAGGAAGGCGCAAATGTTTAAAACTAAACGAGAACCTCTATTCCATTTAACTAAGCGTACAGAAGTACGAAAAAGATATGCTTGGACCATAAGGGTTGGTGCATTTATTTTATCAATATTAGTTTGCGCAATAGCATCCGCTGCATTGACGGGCAAAACCGTGGGTTTTTTCTTTAAGTATTTGTTTAATGGAACATTTGGTACGACAATATCAATTGAGATGCTATTTCAAGAAGCAGCAATTTTATTGCTTGTAGCTCTTGCTGTAACACCATGCTTTAAGATGAGATTCTGGAATATTGGGGGTGAAGGACAAGTTTTGATGGGAGCTCTTGGCTGCTCTGTTGCTGTAGTGTTTATGGGTGGAAAATACTCTGATAGTGCAACAATTTTTGTGTCTTTATTACTAGCTTTTGTTTTTAGTATTTCATGGGCGGTTATTCCTGCAATATTTAAAGCGATATGGAATACTAATGAAACATTGCTTACATTAATGATGAATTATATAGCTATTTGTTTAGTTGAGTTTTTTATAAAAAGTGTTGCAAGTTCAAGCACAGGAACATTAACCTTTAATGAAGGTGTCATACAACCAATGGCTGGCAAGCCTTATATTTTGACAATCATTTTAGCTGTAGTGTTCACTGGACTTATGTGGGCATATTTGAAATATAGTAAACATGGATATGAGTTAACAGTTGTTGGCGAAAGTGAAAAAACATCTCAATATATTGGGCTTAATACCAAAGCTGTAATTATTAGAACATTAGTTTTTTGTGGAGCTCTGTGTGGGCTCATAGGTTTTTTGCTTGTTAGCAATATAAACCATTCGCTAGGAAGCGCCACTGTAAGGGGGAGGGGCTTTACAGGATTACTTGTATCTTGGCTTGCAAAATTTAATCCATTTGCGATGGCATTAACAGCTTTTCTAGTTGTTTTCATTAGTAATGGTTCTTCACAAGTAGGAAATTATGCTAGGCTTGGAATGTCATATCCTCAAGTGATGACTGGAATTTTCTTTTTCTTTATAATAGCAACAGAATTTTTTATAAATTATAAAATTTTGTTTAAAGTCAAAAAAAATATAACAAACGATAGAGATGAAAATAACACTGAGCCAATTGACAAAATCACTGATGTAGAAAATGAAAACAAAGCTCCAGTTGATAGTATGGCAATAAAGGAGGAAATATAGTATGTTTACTGTAATTGTAACTCAAGCTATTAAATTTGGTACAGTATTTCTATATGGCTCTACTGGTGAAATAGTAATTGAAAAATCAGGACACCTTAATTTAGGAATTCCAGGTATTATGTGCATTGGTGCAGTTGGTGGATGCATTGGTGCTAATATGGTTGTTGCAAGTGGAAGCCAATTTTTAATTATATTGATGGGAATACTATTTGCTATGATATTTGGTGGTCTTGCAGGTGGTCTATATGGGCTATTTACAATTACATTAAGATGTAATCAAAATGTTACTGGTCTTACATTAACAACCTTTGGAGCTGGTATATTAGGTTTTTGGGGTTCAAAGATGGGAAGGCTTGGTACAACATTTTATAAAGCAAGTAGGGCTTTTACAGCACCTATGTTTGGAAAAGTTGGAACCGATGGATTTTCAACTATTTTCTTATCTCATGGTACTCTTATTTATGTTGGAGTTATAATAGCTCTTGTTGTAGCTATTATTTTGAAAAAAACTAGAGTTGGTTTATCTCTGACAGCTATTGGGGAAAATCCTGCAGTTGCAGATGCATCGGGTATTAATGTTAATAAATATAAATATACAGCATGTATTTTAGGTGCAGCAATATCTGGAATTGGTGGAGCCTTCTATTTGTTAGATTGTACAAGAGGTTCACTTGAATATGTTATAGAAGCACTTGGATGGCTTTCTGTGTCCCTTGTAATATTCTCACTTTGGAAGCCAAGCATCAGCATATTAGGATCCTTTATCTTTGGATTGTTGTACATTCTGCCAAGCTATATAAAAGGCATAGGATTTGCTGATAAGGAGTTAATGAAGATAGTTCCATATCTTGTTACAGCTTTGGTTCTTATTGTAATATCATTTTTTAAAAAGCGTGAAACACAACCACCAAGTGCGCTTGGATTACCATACTTTAGAGAAGACCGGTAAAGAAAGGGGTGTTGTTAGCATAAAGAAATGTATAATTTAAAAAAGAGTGTAATGCTCTTTTTTTGTTTTTGAATGTGTATAAGGGCATGTGCTGCAGTCTCTTCAAATTAGTTGTTTTAAATAATCGGTATTGACCTAACCCCCTTTTTATATATATAATAAAAGGGCAGTGATTTTATTTTTTAGAGTAATTGCGAATTTAAATTTTAAGAGATGGGATTATATGAAAAGAAAAAGAATTGATATTGTAATACTAGTAGTGGCAATTACTTCCTTAATTGCTGTAGGGATTGTTGTGTTTTTACAAGGTTTTGTATTGAAGGCAAACCATGTTAGAGCTGATTTTACATCTAGTGATCCACCAGATGTAGAGTCATTGAATTTGACTGCACCAGAAGAGGATAGTGCTTCTAAAATTGATTTTGCTGTAGAGCTATATGATACAGCTTGTGAAAATTGGAAAAACTTAGATAATGCCGCAATGCAAGTGAAATCTGAAAATGAAATGATGGGTGCAATGGTTTTAGGATATAGATATATCGTTAAAAATGCAGAAGAATACTACTATTTAGAATATTCCCATATACCACCAGGGGGAAATCCTTTAATGACAATGATTATCGGTTTAGTCAGTGCTAAAAGTACAAAATTTGCATTTGGCAAATATACCGATAGTACAATGGCTCAAGTTTATGGAAGAAGAACAATTGACCCAGAACCTCAAGTAACATTAAATGAGGAAACAAATCAAAATGAATATTTTGCAAATTGGGAAAATGCAGAGGTAGAAGTGGAAGACAAGTTTGTATACAATAAAAATCAAGATGGGCAATATATGCAAACAGAATTGGTTATAACAAAAGACACAGTTTTAACTGCCGAAGTGAGAAGAGTTGAAGCTGAAGATGGTGCTTCTATGGGTTATTGGGAGTTAGTTTTAGAACTTGACCCTGCAGAAGATAAAGCAACTCAAATAGTTTTGCCAAGACTTAGAGCTGGAGCTGGAGATGCTGCGTATTACTCAAAATTGGTTGAAACTATACAAATTTGGGATAATGGATATTTTAAATATTTTAAAGCAGAAGATACTTGGGGTGGTGGTACAGCTGGGGCTGGAACAACATTGCTTTTTGAGACTTTCTTTAAATATGATGAGTATGCATGTGATGTAAATAACTATCAGTACATGGCTGAATTAAAAGAAGCTGCTTTACAAGCAAAAGCTGATGGAACAGTTAATTAATATGTAGTGTTGTTAGACTAATGGCTAAAAATAAGCAATACTATTTATGTGAGGTAAAAATGGCAAAAATTAAAGAACTAATAAGCAAAATGACAATTGCAGAAAAAGCATCGCTTTGTTCTGGTCATGATTTTTGGAATACCAAAGCAGTTGAGAGACTAGGAATTCCAAAGATGATGATGTCAGATGGTCCTCATGGACTTAGAAAACAAGACTATTCAAAAGGTGATAGGCTTGGCGTAAATGATTCTGTTGTAGCGACATGTTTTCCTACTTCAGTAGGCATTGCTGCTTCTTTTGATAGAAAACTTGCATCAAAACTTGGTGATGCATTAGGAAAAGAGGCGGCAGCAGAAAATCTCGGAGTTTTACTAGGACCTGCAATAAATATTAAAAGATCTCCTCTTTGTGGACGAAACTTTGAATATATGTCAGAAGATCCATATTTGACAGGAGAGCTTGCTACAGAATATACTAAGGCTTTGCAAAAAAATGGAGTTGGTGTTAGTGTTAAGCATTTTGCTGCAAATAACCAAGAATGGCATAGAAGCACCAATTCAACAGAGGTTGATGAAAGGACACTTCGTGAAATATACTTCCCAGCATTTGAAAAAATTGTTAAAGAAGCAGACCCATGGACAATTATGTGCGCATACAACATGATAAATGGCGAGTTTTGTGCAGAAAATGATTGGCTACTCAATCAGGTTTTGAGAGATGAATGGGGATTTAAAGGTTATGTTGTTTCCGACTGGGGAGCAGTAAACGATAGAGTCAAAGGTGTTAAAAATGGACTAGAGCTTGAGATGCCAGCAAACGGCGGACCAAATGACTTTAGGATACAAAGAGCTGTTGAAAGTGGTGATTTAGATGAAGAGGTTTTAGACAAAGCTTGCGAGAGAATTTTAAGAATAGTCTTTAAATCTATTGAAGAAAGAGTAGAGGCTACATATGATAGAGATAAAGATCATGAGCTTGCAAGAGAAATGGCTTCTCAAACAATGGTTTTACTAAAAAATAAAGACAATATACTACCATTAAATAAAGATAAAAAATATGCTGTTATTGGACAGTTTGCAAAGACACCAAGAATTCAAGGTGGAGGATCTTCTCACATCAAGGCACATAAAATAACAAGCTTTTTAGATGCAGCAACAGATTTAAATATCGTTTATGCTGATGGATGGAAAGATGAAACTGTAGTAAATCAAAAATATATTGATGAAGCTGTTAATATAGCAAAAGATACTGATGTCGCATTACTATTTATTGGGTTAACTGATATATATGAAAGTGAAGGATATGATAGAAAAAATATTAATTTACCAATTGCACATAATGTTTTAGTAGAAGAAGTTGCAAAAGTTAATAAAAACGTTGTTGTCATATTACATAACGGTTCTCCTGTTGCAATGCCATGGCTAGAAAATGTAAGTGGTGTACTAGAAGCCTATTTAGGTGGCGAAAGTTCAGGTGGTGCAATTTATGATATTCTCACGGGTAAAGTAAACCCAAGTGCTAAACTTGCAGAAACATTCCCATTTAAAGATGAAGATGTATCATGTTATCCATATTTCCCAGGATATAGAAGATGTGTAGAATATAGAGAAGGTTTATATGTAGGATATAGATATTATGATTCTGCTAAAAAAGATGTATTATTCCCATTTGGTTTTGGTCTATCATATACTACATTTGAATATTCTGATTTAAAACTTTCAAGTAATGATTTTGATATAAATAAAGAAGAGTTAAAGCTTAGCTTTAAGATTAAAAATACTGGCAAAGTATATGGTGGCGAAATAGCTCAAGTTTATGTAAGAGATGTAAAGTCAACTGCATATAGACCATACAAAGAGCTAAAAGGCTTTGATAAAGTGTGGCTAAAGCCTGGGGAAGAAAAAGAAGTTAATGTAACTTTAAATAAAAGAGCATTTGCTTTTTGGAATTGTGAGGTTAGTGATTGGACTGTTGAAAGTGGTGATTTTGAAATTTTAGTTGGTTCATCTAGCCAAGATATTAAGCTTAAAGACACAGTAAAAGTAAAAGGCGATAACCATAAGATTAAGGATAGGTCTAAAGAAATTCCTTCATATTATAAAGCAGATATTTCAAATATTTCAGATGAAGAATTTATGGCTTTAACTGGCAAGACAGAGCTATATCCAAGAGAATATGGAAAGGATTACGTTTTTACTGTAGATAATACGTTTAGTGATGTAAAACATACACCATTTGGAAGATTTATCGCATGGGCAATTAATAGAGGTGCTGAAATAGAGCAAAAGAAAAATCCTGCCCTTGGTGCTTCAAGAATAGCTGCTGAAATGGCGATGTCAACTCCACTTAGAGTAACTGCAAACTTCTCTCAAGGATTACTCAATAAAAAAATGCTTCAAGCTTTGATGTTGAAGTTTAATGCTAAAGGAAAAGGTTTTAAAGGGTTTTTAGAGTCTAGAAAGGGAACATGGATGTTATTTACTTCATTGTTTACAATGAATCGTAATCATAGACTTGGAAAGAAGAACTTGTATGACGAGCCAGATGAGAAAAAAGCACATAAAAAACGCATGGAAGAAAAACTTGAAAAAGATAAAAAATAGCAAAGAAGGCCAGTGAGGCCTTCTTTTTTTTAGTGATAATTGATTAGCCAGAAAACTTTGTTATTTATTATGTTGCTTTTTATTGTTTTCCTTATTTGATTTTGATAAGCGCCTTCTTAAGTCTTCTCTTTTTAGTTTTTTCATAGTTTTTCTAATAGAATCTTCATCTGTTATTTTGTATATATCATCCGCTTTTCCTAAAAGCATTACATGATCGCCTTCTTGGAAGACATATCCAGGGCCAGGCAGGGCATTTAAAGAGTTTCCCTTTTTAATTCCAAGTATGTTTATGTTAAAAGCAGATCTGACATTTAAGCCTCTGATTGATTTTTTTATCCATTGAGCTGGAGCAACAATTTCAAAAATACCATATTCATCGCCAAGATCTATATAGTCAAGAATATCTTCAGTACATTTGACTGCAAGTTTAATGGCTATATCTCTATCTGGGAAAACAACTTCATCAGCGCCATTTCTAAGTAGAAATTTTTCTTGTATATCTCTTTCAGCTTTTGCTATTACATAATTTGCACCATTTTCTTTTAGAAGGTTTGTAATTTCTAAAGATGCTTGAAAATCATCTGATATGGCGACTATGCAGTAATCAAAGTTTGAAACGCCAAGAGATTTAATTACTAATTCATTTGTGCAATTTGCAACAAGGGTATTGTCATATAAAGGAGAAATTGCATCTATTACCTCTTCCTCTTTATCAATAACTAAAATATCATTGCCAAATTCTTTCATTTTCTCGGCAATATATTGTCCAAATTTACCCATTCCAATAATTAAAACTGAATTTTTCATTTTTATATCCTATAAACATAGATTGAATTTAACCATAGGTTAACTATGTTTTTATATTTTAACCAATATGTATTTTGTCTATACCAAATTTAATTGGAGCTTCTTTTTTCTTTTGACCAAGTGCAAGAGCGATAGTAAGTATCCCCACTCTACCAATGACCATCAATAAAATAATAGTTAATTTAGATATAACAGTCAAATTTGCATTTTGGGTAATGGACAAACCAACTGTTCCAATGGCGCTGAAAGTTTTAAATAAAGCAGCTTCAATGGGCAAATTATCTGCTATTAACAATATAAAAGTGGCGATGGCAATTGTCCCAAGATATGTGCAAAGTATTATTAAAGCGTGTTTTAATACATTTGGATCAATTCTTTTTCTAAAAATATCTATTTCTTCTCTATTTCTAGCTATAGATAGAAATCCTACTAATATGACAACTAGTGTTGTAATTTTTATTCCGCCAGCAGTAGAGCCGGTGCTTCCTCCGATTAACATTAACCCCATTGTTAAAAAGATACTTGAACTATGCAGTTGATCAGTTTCCACGGAATTAAAGCCAGCGGTTCTTGGTGTTATTGCAAGGAATAAAGCATTCAAAATTTTGTTTGGTAAAGTTTTATTTTTCAATGTAGCAGGATTGTTTTTTTCTACAAAGAAAAATATCAACGTTGAAACACTAAGCAATAGGAATGTAGATATAAGGACAACTTTGGTATGTAATGAAAATTTATTTGGCTTAAATCTTGTCGTGACAATATCAGACCAGACAACAAAACCTATGCCACCAATAACAATCAATGAGCCAATAGTTAAAATGATTAAGGGGTCATTTGCATAATTTGTAAGAGAGGACATTGGACTAATAATACCCATTAAATCAATTCCCGCATTACAAAATGCCGAAATGGCATGAAATGCTGCAAACCAAAGGCCTTTCCCAAAACCAAAGTCTTGGCAAAATCTTATAGCAAGCAAAATTGTGCCAGTACCTTCGAACAATGCTGTAGCAAGGACGATTCTTTTTACTAGCGAAACATTGCCTGAAAGTTTATCACTTGCAGAACTAATCATGATAAGCTTTCTTTCAAATAAGCCTATTTTCTTTTTGAGCATAATAGAAAATAGAGTGATGATGGTCATAAAACCAACTCCTCCAATTTGTATAAGTATTAAAATAACAACATGTCCAAAGGTAGTCCAATGAGTAAAAGTGTCATAAATTACTAAACCCGTTACGCATGTAGCAGAAGTTGCAGTGAAAAAGGCATTGATAAAAGGAGACCACACTCCTTGTTTGCTTGATATTGGAAGGCATAATAAAAAGGTACCAACAGATATGACAATCAAATATCCTAAAGTGATTACTTGCCATACCGACAAATCAAATTTTAAAAATTTATTTTTTTTAATTGTTTTTGACATTCAATTTTTAGTCCAATTACCTTTTCTATCTTTAAATAATACTACACTAAATTATCTAATACAATAATATTATTTAATTTTAGGAGGTAATATGTTATTGTTCATCCTCTATGTCTTTAACTACGGTGTCTATTTCATCTTCCGATATGTCAATTTTTTCCTCGTTAGTAGATTCTAAAGCTTCATTTATAACTTTAATTTCTGTGCTTTTAAAGTATTTAAATAACGGTATCATGAAAGGTATTGCAAATAAAGCTACTCCAGCAGAAATTAAAAACATATAAGGTGGATATTTATATATAGGCTCACCATATTCGTCTAGTCCAACTACGGGACTGGCTTTTGTTAAAATTGCAGTTAAAGCTGGTCCTATGACCATAGGTATTAAAACCCAAAAAACCATTCTTACTCCAGAAAACCCCCCAACTCTATCTTTTGGAACTAAATCTCTTGTAGCAGCAGCAGTTAAGGCAGACATACCTAAATTTGCACACATTAATAGAAATCCTGGAACAACTAAGGCACCAATGGTAGTTGGTTTATCTTTAAAAATTACAGGGCTAACAATTGTCATTAAAATTGCACCGATTATGTATGCAATAAATATTGGGAAGAGAAATTTGCTTTTACCAAATTTGTCATACAATATTCCCAAAACTACGCTTCCAGCTGCAGCGGCAACGCCGATAATAATTACAGGAAGAATATAATTTTCTATACCTAAAGTTCTTTCGAAATAAATAATTAAGTATGGCATGTAAGCATTGTTTGCAATACCTAAAATACATGTAACTAAAAATACAGAATATAAAATTTTATTTTGTTTAATAACATCTTTTTTAAAACCATATAAGAGATCTTTGTATGATAATTTGTCGTTCGGTTGAAGGTTTGGGCTATCTTTAACTAGGAATATACCTAAAATCCCAACAGCTGATACTAGGGCTCCAATAATAGCAAAAAAGAGAGTCCAATTACCATGTTTGATTAATTCTGCACCTGGCGCCCATTGGTTAGTTTCTACGCCATTTACACGGTATGTGTTTTGTGTAAATGGATCAAATGCACCAAGAATAATTCCCATTGCAATTAATGGCATTATAGCTAAAACCCCATCTATTGTACCACGGTTAGTGTCATCAGAGATATCAGTAACCCAACTTACAAAAGCAGCATCATTTGCTGTCGAACCAAAAAATGTCATAACGCAATCTAGAAAAACAATAATGGCTACGGTTAGTATGATTGCAGTATCTTTAGTTGTATTAAAAAATTTCATAGTGTTATCAACAGAAACTGCTGCAAAAATCATAACTGAAATTCCCCATATAATGTAGCCAAAAGATATTAGTTTTTTTCTTTTTCCTTTTTTATCAGAAAAAGTACCCATAACTAAAGTAGTTATTGTTGCAACAATTGCACTAGCTCCAACCATTACGGCAATACCAATAGGACTTCTAGAAACTGTCCTATCCATAAATAGATTGAAATACATATTTTCTAAAACCCAAGCAAGTTGTCCAAATAAGCCAAAAATGACGATGGCAGACCAAGTTTTAGCACCAAGTTTAGTTTTACCAGCGTTAGACATTTATTTCCCTCCCATAATTTATATCCTTAATATGTGTGACATATTAAATTTTAGAGTATATGTAATATTATATAATAAACAATATCATTAATGAATAGTTAAAACCAAAAGCCACATTAAAAAATGATCGCAGTTAATTCTCAGAGTAAGTGCACACTCATCAGAAAAATGTGTATTTACCTTTAAAACTCAATTTTTGCAAATATGTTAAGCTCTTTTTCTAGTTGCTTTCGTGGAAATTTGCTTTTTAATTGGACTGGATTTAGCATAACTTTTAATTGATTCCGCAATATTTGTTAAATGGTCTCCCACTCTTTCACAATCATTTGCAAGATTTAAATAATATGCTCCAGCTTCTGGGGTGCAATTTCCTGATGCAAGCCTTGATATGTGGTTTGCTCCCATTAAATCTTTTAAGTCATCTATATTTTGTTCATGTGTATATACATGTGGAAGTACAGCAAGTTGCTCATCTTTATATGCTAAAACAACGAGCTCATAAAGAGCTAAAATTTCTTCTTTTAGTTTGATAATTTCTTCAATTCCAGCACCAGAAAATGTTATATCTTCAGCAACACAAACTTCAGAATATTCTAAAATGTTTATAGCATAATCACCAATTCTTTCAGCATCTGCAACTGTGTGGTGTGCTGTACCAAGATAAATTCGATCTTTTAGTGTAATTGAAGTGTTAGAAATTTCGACCATAAATTTTGTTATATTTTTATTTAAAAAGTCAATAATGCCTTCATTTTTTAATATTTCACTTTTTTTAGAAATATTTCCTTGCATTAAAGCATCGATTGCTGAAACAAAATTTTTCATAGCAAGTTCTAGCATATGTAAAATTTCAAGTTTTAATTGAGCGATAGCCATCAACGGTGTTTTTAGAAGTTGATGGTTGACATAATAAAAGTGTTTACCGTCTTTAGCTTGCTCATCTTTTTTGTCTTTAATAACTTTTGTTGAACATTTAACAATAAGTTTAATAAAGGGTAATAAAATAATGACAGTAAAAATATTAAATAAGGTGTGAAGTAGTGCTACTTTTGTTTGTATATTCATTTGCATTTTTCCAAAGATATCGCCATATTTAAGACCCAAATCGGTTAGCATAAACATAGTAGCACCAAGGACATTAAATAATATGTGTATAAATGCAACTCTTTTTGCATTTTGGGTTGTGCCTATAGAAGCAATTACCGCACTCACACAGGTTCCTATATTTGAACCAACAATTAAATACATTGCTTGTGAAAAATCAAGGAGTCCTGCGGTACACATTGAAATTATAATTCCAGAAAATGCTGAAGAGCTTTGTATGATAGCAGTAATTAATATGCCAGATAAAAATAGAAGCATAGGGTGCTTAATGCCGCCTATAAAAGAGCGTACAATCTCACTTTTTGCAAAATTTGACATGCTACTGCTCATTAGGTTTAGTCCGACAAATAAAATACCAAGACCAGTGACAATAAGTCCTGCAAGCTTAACATTGTCTTTTTTAGAAAAGCTAAGAATTGCACCAAGTCCTGCCATAGAAGCTAAGATTATTGAAATATTAACTTGTCCTATACCGCTAGAACCTAGGGCGATAATTTGTGCTGTAACAGTAGTTCCAATGTTTGCACCAAAAATGATAGAGGTTGCTTGAATAAGGCTCATAAATCCTGAATTAACAAAGCCTATGGCCATTGCTGACACTGCACTTGAACTTTGTATGATAGCAGTTGTTGCAAGTCCTATACCAACACCAATAAAGACATTTTTATCTAATTTTGCAAACATTTTTTTAATTTTAGAGCCAGCGAGATTTTCCAAATTATCTCCCATCATTTTCATACCAATTAAAAATACTCCAACTCCTGCTATTAAAGACAAACATGCATAAAAAATTTCTAATCCATTCATAAATATATACCTATTTTTTAATATAGCTAAATTGCTAAATTTATTTCAATCCTTCTTGTTTATAGCTAAGCACACTCCATCTTTGTGTAAATTTAGCCATTTTCTCCTCTTTTATTTTATCTTAGAACCGAGATTATTGTAAAGAAAACGATGATGTTAGTTAGCTACTTTACTACTTAGAGTAAGCATAACTTTTAAATTAGGTTTAAGCTATGAATAAGTCAAAAAATAAACTATGCTATAAGTTGTCGTATATGCTAAAATAAGTATTAGAAGTACTGTTTAAGGAAATAATATAAATGGATAAAGATAATAAAAAAACAAATGAAGAAGTTGTTGAACAAGAAATTTTGACAAAAGAAGGTCAAAATGCAGCTTTATATATTGCCAAGACTCAATTTAATGAACAAATATTTAAAGATTTTTCTTGGGCAAATATGTTTAAGGGAAGCCTATTTATAATAATTGTCGTAATGGCTGTTGTTTGGCTAGGTTTAGGCCTATTCAAATTAATTGCTGATAACGATATTATTTTTGGTTCAATTACGTTAGCTATTGCTTTTGTGTTCTTACCTCTAATTGTAGTGATTGGTGCAAAACGTATGGCTAAAAATTTATATAAAAATTACTCAAACCATACTGGTGGAAAAGATCAAAATGTTACAATGGTATTTTTTGAAGATTATTTTGCTCTCATAAATAACGATACAGGTAGCTTTTCAAAACAAACATACGAAACGATATCCCGTGTTTTTACATTCAAAAATCTTTTACTTATTGGAACTAAAGCACGCAAATTTTTTATGATGTATAAAACAGATTTTGTTCAAGGTAGCTCAAACGACATTATTGCTTTTTTAAAAGAACACATTGCAATAAATAAAAAAAACAAGACAAAAAAATAAGTATCAGCTTTTAAAAATTTGCATCTAATATTATACTAAAATATATAAAAGAGAGCCTATAGATAAGCCCTCTTTTCTCAATG
>JAAZJD010000107.1 GCA_012800525.1 Clostridiales bacterium | reverse complement strand
GCGTTAGCGATGGTAGCGTAAAAAATTTTATCCCCCTAGGGGGATAATGATTGGATATGAAAGGAGTTAACAAAAACATATTAGTAGAGAAAAAGATTAAGGGGTCAATTTACTTTACACTTTGTAGGTGAAGCCTCAATTTTCAAGAGATATTGACACTATTGGATATTTTATTATAATATGATTATATACGAAAGGGCATCGCAGTGGTTTTTATATGACAGAAAATAAAGATTTGCTAGAAGAAGGTTTAGAAAGTACTGAGGCAACTCAGGAAGAACCAACGGGCAAAAAAACCAAAAAAGAAAAAAAACGCAGAGGTAAAGGAAAGCTAGGGAGGTATGAGAATCCTCATGCAGATCAAAAACCTCTTAGAATTGAGCCCTTAAAAAATGAAGAAGGCGAATATATATGCCCTCATTGCTCTAAGGTAATTGAGCCTGATGTATTAATTTGTCCTCATTGTAGAAAGGCTATTAGGATTCAACACTTAAGTTCACAATATGATAGTGGAGATCCGTTTATAGCCTTATTTTCATTTTTTGTTCCAATAGTGGGCATTGTTTTATTCTTCTATTGGCGAAAAACAAAGCCTAGGAATGCTAGAATGGCAGGAATTGGTTCATTGGTTTTTTTAGTAATATTTGTTGTGTTGATTATATCAATAAGACCAACCTAAATTAAGATTTTAGGTAAGTAGTAGATGCCTTTAAGTGAATAACAATTATAAAATCAACTGTTGTTGGTTGTGTTGGTATATGCGTAAACTTTAGGTTTAGGTGTTTTATGGCTGTAAATAAAAATAATTCAAATAAAGATAGCTTCAAAATAATAGAAAATGAAAAGCTTTATATTGAAGATAGTTCAGACATTAAAGTAGACACTGAAAAAAAAGACGAAAGTCCTCATGAGTATAGAAGTGTAAAAAAGATTTGTCCTAAATGTGGTTTCCCATACGGAGATAAAGATTATAAGTGTCCAAAGTGTTCTCATGTTTTTATATCAACTAATAAAGGTATTGATAATAGCTTTTTTTGGTTTCTCTTTGGTTTATTACTTCCATTTGTTGCAGTTTTTTTTGTTTTAAAAGTAAAAAAGCAATCAGATTCTACATATCAATCATATAGAAGGGGCTTAATATATGGAAGTATATTATATTTTTGTATAATTGTTGCAGTATCAATTTACATCTCACAAGGCGGACCAAAATGGTTTGCTTAAAGGTTTTTTAATTGCACTATGCTTGATGATTGTAAAGTGAATTTGCATTTTGTAGGTAAGTTGATGTGGTTTTTAAAAGTTTCTTGATTGTACTTTAGATGCTTGATAATCGTAAAATGAATTTGTATTTTATAGGTACGTTGATGTGATTTTTAAAAGTATTTTGATTGCATTTTGAATGCATGCTTATCGCTAATGAAATGTGTATCTAGGTGGTTTTTAAAAGTTTTTTGTGGTTACTGAGTTAATAGGCATTTAAAAAAGCACTTTTTGTAGTGCTTTTATAAAAATCTTTGGTCTGGTGCATCTAGGATAATGCTTACAGTTTTTTCTGGGAAAAGTAGTCTTGTTAAAATCCTTTCACCATATGTTGTTTTTATACCATCTGCAGAAAGATTAGTTGTAATAATAGTTGGTTTATTGGCATCAAGTCTAGTGGTGATTAAATAATAAAGGTATGGGATTGTGATGTTATTAAATATTGGTTCTGTTCCAAGATCATCAATAATTAACACATCTGGTTCTAATATAGTTAAAAATGGGGCAGCATCATTATTGATATGACTAAGGTGTATTTCCCAAAAGATATCAGAAAGTTCTTGTGCTACCAAGAATTTAACATCAGCATCTTTATGTTTTAATAATGCATTTTTTAAAACGGTTACAGCATAGGTTTTTCCGCTACCCACAGAACCTGAAATTATGATATTAGGTTTTGTGTTATTTGGATATTCTTCAAAAAAACCAGCTAAAGCTCCATAAAGTTTTAAGTATTGATCAGCATATTCTTTTAATGCCTTATTTACTTTAACCTTTTTAAAATCGCTGATATTTGTTATACCTTTATTTATTTCCTCTTCTACCAATTCATTGTAAATTTCATCATATAGCATTCCATATGAAGGATTTTCATAGTCAAGGTCACTAAAGCTATATCCATTTTTTTTGAGCAATTCGTCTAATTTCACTCTTAAAGAAGCAGCTTTTTTTTCTAAATCTTTAGTGTTTCCTTTTTTTACCTTTGCTAGGGCAAGTGCATAAGTTGCACTTCTATATTCTCCTTCAACAAAGGCTACATCTGCATCTTTTCTAATTTCTTCTCTAATTTTTTCTCGCTCTAAAGCTTTCCTAAATTTTCTTTCCTGAAAAATTCTTTCAGCTCTTTCTCTAATATTCACAATTGTTCTCCATATATTTTATATAGTTTTTATTTTAATTTTATTTGATATACCTTGTTTTGTTTAAGAGGGGCTTAGGCATTTATCTAGTCTTTATTGTCAAAAGGTCAATGGTAGTTCTTAGGTACTATATGTGGTTTTTGTTTTTTTACTGTTAAAAGGTCAATAGTAGCTCTTAGTTTTTTTGTTGACTCAAGTACTTTTTGCATATCTCTTATTTTGTTTAAGGTACTATATGTGGTTTTTGTTTTTTTACTGTTAAAAGGTCAATAGTAGCTCTTAGTTTTTTTGTTGACTCAAGCACTATATGCGGTTTTAACTTTTTTAAAGGTCGATTACACACATTTTGTTTAATTGTTCACGATTCTATTCTTCGCTGTCAAATAGTCTAAGGTCAACTAATTTAGATATATTTGGCATAGTGTTTTCAAAATCTTTGATTTGATCTGATTTTGATTTAATTATATTAGCACTTGGATCAGGCTTCAATCTAGATTTTTTCTCTTTGACTTTTGATAGAGCATTTTTTGCTTCTGAAGAGGTTGTTGCTCCTTCATCATATATTGATTGTAAGATTTTAACTATTTCATTCAAAGGATATGTTTTGCCTTGCACCTTTTTAGCTGCAAGCATTAAAATTTCATTGTCATAATTTAATGTTTTAGTAGCATAGCTATATAAATTTCTATCAAAACTTGATATTAAATGCTGTGAAGAGGCCGCTTTGATTATCTCTCTAATTAGCACATCTTCTTTTTCAAAAGTTTTTTCAAGTTCCCTTATTTCTTCTTCACTGTTAATTTTGTCTTCATGTAATATGCTAATATATTGATCCATTTTTTGCGGTGAATTAATTTCTTTATATCTATAGCAAATAGATGCAATTATTTTTAAAGCATCGGGTGTATAGCCTAAATCAATCCATTTTGAAATATAGTTTTCAACTATTGCAGTTAGGTCTCCTTCAAAATTTCCTAGATTTTTATTCACTTCAATTGCAAGTTTACGGTATTGTTCTCTTTGTATAAGGTATGAATTTATTTCTATTGCCTTTAAGATTTTTTTATCATAAAGCTCTTCTACAATCGTATTCATTGCAAACATAGATGGCTCTTGAAAGTTTTTCGTGCAATATTTTGCAACAGGAATAAGTGAGTTTTGAGTAAAACCTAGTTTTAACCATGTATTAAATAAAGTTAATTCCCTAGCGTCTGGCTCTAGTTCGTTATTTTTATGTAATAAGTTTCTCTTAATTTCTATAATTGCACCAGTGGTATTTTGGTCTTTATCAATTAATTCATTTACTTCCTCACAGGTTTTTGCACTTGCAGCATATTTTTTAAATTCTCTTAAAACTGCAGGAAAGGTTGTAAATTTTCTAAAAGTAATAAGATAATTCAACACTTGTTTTACAGCTGGAAGTTCCATTCCTTTTGCCGTTACAATTTTTTGAATTTCTGCAAAATCAAATCCTTTTACTTTGGAAATTGCAATGGTGGAAAGCTCTTGTTTAAGCTCTGTATAATCAAGTAATCCTTTGCGAATTTCTAAAGGAATTGCATTGTGAACTGATAAATATGAGACCGTAAAAGGTCTAGTTTCGGAAACCATAACTAGCCCTTCGTCTTCCCAAAACTTGAAAGATGCTAAAACTTCTTCTTCAGTTAAATTGAGATCACTAGCGATTTCACTAAAGCTTTTAGGTATATTGTTTGTAGCATTAAATAGTCCATAAAGATAGACTTGAGAGTGTAGAGGATTTGCAATAGGAAGATACTGCTCTAAGAATTTATTATCAATTTGAGTAGTTCCTCTTTCCCTATATTCTGAGCTTAGTGACATAGATGATACTTTGTTTGTTTTTCCTTTTTTAGCCATTTTTACCTTCCCGATTTGAGTATATCTATTGTATCATTTTTTGATATTAAAACAAGGGTAGAAAAACGATTTTTAAAAAGATATTTTTTGCTAGTTAATTTTAGAAGTAACTGCACGCTCATTGGCAAAACGTGCATTTGCCCTTAAATATTTAATTTTTTGTTTTTTCATGCTACTCTTTCATAATCTAAAAGTGGTTAATTTTTTCAAAACAAAATAAATTTGGTTAAATATTCGCTATTTTGAAAAATATGAAATATTTGTTGAGAGTTTTTGGTAAAATTTTAATATTTTACTATTAATTTTAAGTATTTAATAAAATAGATTACATTTTAATATTGCAAAAACTACTCCTAAAATGTATAATCAAATTAAATGTGGGGGAGAAGGGTTTAAAAAAGACAAGCTATTCTCATATGAATTTTAATTTATAAAATTAAATTCAAAACTTCATTTTGTATTTGGAGGATTTAGATGAAACTGATTAACTTAACACTAAAAGGTGCTGATAGTAAAATTAGCTATGATTTTCAAAGCAAAGTTCAAGGCTGTATTACGCCACAAGATACAAAAGCAGACGTATATCGTGATGCTTTATCTTTTGCTTTTTATGGTGGTATTGATCCAAACAATTTTGTTGTTAAATCACCCGTTTCTATAGAAGTTAGATTTTCGGTTTCAGATGAAGATTACATTTTAAGACGTGGTTCAAAGGTAGAAAGAGGTGAAATAATCGAAGATGCAAGTTTAGAAACTATATCAGGAAATGATGTAGCAAAAGAAACTGCAACAGTTAATGCTGCTTGTCTTGAACTTGTCGGCGTCAATCAAAAGGCTTTTGAAAAATTAATCATAATAGACTTAGATATTGCAGAAGCTTTGTCGTTAGATAAACTTACTAGAGAAACTATAGTTGCTGATCAACTTTCTGGCTTAACAACATCTAAAGAAGTTATGTCAAAACTCAATCAATTAAAAGAAAGAGAAAAGCAATTAATTTCAGAAATTGAATCAATTGTTCCAGCTTCTAGGCATGAACTTGAAGAGAGTGAGCAAATTGTAAAAAATGATAGAGTTGTAGTTGAAGCTGTTAGAAAAGAGTTAGACATTGTAAGAAAAGAAATTGCTAAAGCAACGACATATCAAGAAGAGCTAACATATCATGTGGAAAATGCGGCAGCTTTAGAAGAGCTAGAATTAAAGCAAGATGCAATTGATGAAAAAGTTGAAAAACTTGCCATAAGTAATAAGGCAAGTGCTGTTTTAGAAAAATTCCAATCATATGAAGCGTTTTTAAATAAAACTCAACAAAAAAGAGTTGAATATGAAAAAATTAAAGCATCGCTAAAAGATATAGAAAAGAAAATAGTAGATGGCGAAAATAGCATAGAATCTTTGAGTGATCAATTTATAAAAGAAACACGTAGAGTTGAAGAACTTGAAAAGGTATTAAATAGTCAAATTCTTGAAACTGCAGAAGGTCCTAAAAATGTAGGAATAAAGAAGATTGTTGATGGATATTATACAAAATATGATGAAAGCATTAAAGGCTTACTTGATAGACAAAAAGAAGTAGAAGAACAATTTGATTACTTAACTAAAGCTATTGCAGAACAAAGAAAAAGGCGTGCAGGTTTTTCATTAACACCAGAATATAAAGCGGCAGTAGAAGATGGAGCCGTAATTGAAGGCTCAATGGATAAAATTAAAAAAGATATTGCTGCAAGTCACAATAGGATTGAAAGACTATCTCGCGAAAAGTCCGAGTTAATATCTCAAAATACCGAAAATGTAGAAAAGATAAACCAATTAAAAGAAGAGCTAAATGAATTAAATAAAGAAATTTGTGGGTTATTTCCAACTCAAAAAGATGCTATAAATGCAAGTGTTTACAAAAACCAAAATCTATATGGAAAACATTTGTTAGCTTCTGGCTTAAAGATTGAAATTGATGCTATCGATGAGAAACTTGAAAAAGTAAATCAATCTAGCAAAACATATGCTGATAAATTAATTAATTTAAGAAATAAGAGAACTGAAATAATCAACCACAGGGAAAGGCTACAAATAAGATTAGATTTGTTAAATGAAAAAATGACTGAATATATGAGCTATAACCGTCTTTGTGAAGTAACAGCAGAAGTTGAATATGGCTCACATTGTCCAGTGTGTGATGGTTTTGTTTCTGTTAAAAAAGAAACACCATTGAGAAATACAAAAGCACTAGATGATCAAATTAAGGCAGTTGAAGCAGAACTTGAAAAGGACACAAAAGCTGTTATTGATGCAGAAAATACAATAGGCCAATATGAAGCGGTATTGACAGTAAGTAATCAATATATTGAGTCATTACAATCTTCAAAAAATATTAAAGAATCACAAGTTAAAAAAATATTAGATGAGTTTAAAGTCAATAGTGTAGAAGAACTTGCATCTTTAATGTACAAAGAATTAGATAGAAGCAAGAAAATGATGCTATTAAATGATGAGTTTAAGCAAGCAGAAGCAGATTTGAGAAAAAGAACAGCTAGACACGATCAAATAGTAGAAAGAATTAAATTAATAGACAACGAAGATTTACCATTTGAAAGAGTGGTACTTTTAGAGTTGATGGATAAACATACTAAAGAGCAATTGAGATACAAAGAAACCGTCAAACTTCTAAAAGGTGAAAAAGCTCTAGATGCACTAGCAAAAATTCAAGTAATAGATAAAGAAATTGCCGAAATAGATAAAGATATTTATGCGAAAGAGGCACAGTTAGATATTATTACAAAAGAGAAAGAAAAATTATATGCCAAAATATTTGCAGTTCAAGCTAGAATGCTTCCACTAAATTATAAAGGCAAAGAATATTCTTACATTGAAGTTGTAACACAAGCTTTTTCTAAGCATTTATTAGCAATTACTGAAGAAATTAATAAAACTCAAGAAAAGAGAAATACCTTAAAGATAAGAATTCAAGCTGTAAAGAGAGTTGTTGATGATTTGAAAGAACAAATAAAAGATGCTAATACAGAGCTTTTAATCATAGATTCAACAATAAAAGCAGAAGAAAATATGGTTGAAGACATTTTCCCAGGATATGAAAAAGAACTTGAAAGTCTTGGTGTAAAAAACATTGAAGGTTTACAAGAGTTAATTGTTTTAGCAGAGGATGCATATGCTCTTGAGGTTGAAATAAAAGAACATGCAGATAATAAAATGCGTTTAGCTGAAGTTATAAAAGTATACAAAAACAATCTTGCAGCAAATGAGGCAGCATTTAAAGATTTAGAAAAAAATCTAGAAATACTTGCTGAATTGTCTCAAAAAGAAGAACAAGCTTTAGTTGCTTTAGGGGCAGGAATGAGCAAAGCGGAAGATGTAAAAAGAAGATATTACAGTTTAATTGAAAACAATCAATCGCTAAGCATAGTACAATCAAGAATTAAAGGAATAGAAGATTTATCACAAGCTATTAAAGATGGAGCGATTATTTCTAAAGATTTGTCAGATTTAATTATTTCAAGGGCAAGTGCAAATATTGAGAATATGACCAATGGAAAATATTCTCTAGAGTATGGTGCAGATAATACAATAGTTTTAGCTATAGGGGAAAAACGTATTCCATTTGAAAAAATTGCAAAGCAAGATCAATTAATGTTTAAAGTAGGATTAGCATTTGCATATAATGATGTGCTAGTTTCTCTTTTAGGCGGGGAAGTTGTATTTGCAGTTAATGTTAGCGAAGAAGATTCAAATAGATTGAGTTTAAAACCAATAATAGAATTTAGCCAAGGCACCGACATTATTATCATACCTGAAGATGAAACTATATACTTTAAAGCAGTAAGTAAAATATAAATAATTCTGGGATGGAGAAAGAAAAAGAGAGGTTGCGATAAGCAGCTTCTTTTTTTATCTTAAGGGTATTTTTTGTAAAATATTCATGTTATAGAAGTATATTTTATCACTATATTGTCGCATTTTGGTTGCATATCAAATTGCAATACGGTTAAACTAGAAGTAATTTATACTATAATTTTTAAGGAAAGCTTATGATTAAAGGATATCTAAATTTTCAAGGTGAAGTTGTTGCAAGAGTTGAAAATGTTTCAAAATTATATAAAAAAACCCTCAAAACAAAAGAAGTTTTGGCTGTAGATGAGGTTTCTTTTGAAGTGCGAGCTGGTGAAGTTTTAGGTTTGCTTGGTCCAAACGGTGCAGGAAAATCTACTCTCATCAAAATGATATCAGGTCTTGCTCATCCGACTTCAGGTCATATTGAAGTTATGGGTTTTGATATAAAAAGAAATAGGGCTGAAGCTATGCATAGGGTGGGTGCTGTTATAGAATCACCAGATATGTATGGCAACAAGTCTGCAAAATGGGTGTTAGAATATTTTGCTTCTTTACATGATAGAGAGTCTTTGGCAAATGGCAATAATAAACTTTTAGAAATTTCAAAAAAATCAGATTTAGACAAAGCTAGAATTAGCGAAGTTTTAGATTTAGTGGGGCTTGAGAAAAGAAAAGATAGTAAGGTTAAAACCTATTCTATGGGAATGAAACAACGTTTAGGCATTGCTCAAGCTCTTTTAAACAATCCTAGGTTTTTAGTTTTAGATGAACCAGCAAACGGGCTAGACCCAGCAGGAATTAGAGAAATAAGAAACCTATTAAAAATGCTTGCTAAAGAAAAGAACATGGGAATTTTAGTAAGTTCTCATCAGCTTGCCGAAATGCAACTTATGTGCGATAGAGTCATCATCATTGATAATGGTAAACTCACAAAAGAAGTAGATATTAGGCATGTTGAAGCCGAGCTTGAAAAGAGTCAACAGACATATATTTTAATAACTAACGACAATGAAAAATCAGCACAAATATTAAAAGAAACTTTTGGTATTGAAGCTCAAGTAACCCCAGTTTCATTGATTTTTGAAACTGAACTTCCTGTCGCAAATATCAATAAAGAGCTAGTATTAAAAGATATTGAAGTTAGTGAACTTAAGGCTCAAGAAAAGAGTTTAGAAGACTTTTTCATTGAGGCAACTAAAAAGGAAAAGTATCAAATAGAGTAGCTGGACTAATATTAAAGGGATACAAAAACATATATATAAGGTAAAATAATCTAAATGTATATTTTAAATTAAGGAAATAATTATGGAAAGTAAAACTAAGATTAGAAGACAAACACCATTTTGGAATTTATATATTGGAGAATTGAAAAAATCAATTTTTATTCCATTTTTAATAGGCATCATTGTTGTATATTTGATTTTGCTCATAGTTACACATACAATGTTTAATTCTTTAGTAGACATAAGACAAGATGAATATGAGGGGCATGGCATTGAGAATACAAGTATAAATTTAAGCATGCCACAAGATTCTTTTTTGCCTAATAATTTTGACTCTGCGTATAATTATGCTTTAAGCAATGCATATCAAGAAGATGGAACATATATTTTTAAAAGCGAAGCAGATATTGACTTAGCTTTGAGTTTTAGCGATAAAGCCAAAAAAGAAATTGATAAACATAAAAAAGAAGAAGGTATAAAATTTTATTCTTATCATTCATCAGATCCATATTATGCATTAAAAGTAAAAGTGAATACTTTAAAAGCAATTAAAGCAAATTATATGAATAAGAAAATCGAAATATCATCGGATAATGGACGTGGCATATTTTCTATGTTTTCTGGTGGTGAAAAATATTATGATTTTTATAAAATGGCAAGTAGTATGTTAATTGGCCTAGTTATTATTTACGGAGTTGTAATAGCTGCAAGGTCATATTCTACAGAATTTAGATCAGGGACAATAAAAATGCTGATGGTTCGTCCAATTACAAGAAATCAATTAACTACTGCAAAACTTTTGGCAACAGTTACAAATGTAACTTTTGTATATGTAGTAGTATCAATGATGACGCTTTTAACTAGTCTTAAATATGGCAGAGGAGGGAATTTAACCCTGTTTTCTTTCAATGCTGGGGCATTTTCTCTGGTTCCTGCAAGTACGGTAGTTTTATACACACTACTTTTAGATTATGTATCGCTTTTATCTTGGACATTGTTAAGTTTTGCTATATCTACATTATCTAAACATCTAGTGCCGGGTATTGTTGCATATGTGTTTTTACCAATAGTTGGAACAATCTTACATTTTATTGGTTTGGATTTAGTTGATATTAGTACAAATATGACATGGGCTCCATTTTTAAGCGGGAATTCAGGACCTCCTGCAATTTATAGCAACTTTTTTATAACACTTACTTTTTGGTCTATATATGTAATAGGCTCTACAGTACTAACTTATTTTATTGTAAATAAAAGAGATTTAGCTTAAATTACAATAAAAGTTAAGATATCAAATTATGATCAAGAGCGATAAAACTATGATAGAAAATAAGAAAAAAAGAATGTTTGTCATAGCAACTAGGCATTTAACAAGGTCTGCTATTTTTGCTGGAATATATTTTGTTCTATCTTTTGCTTTGCAGGCTATTTCATATGGCCCGTTGCAATTTAGGGTAGGAGAAGCGATGACATTGCTTCCCATAATATTTCCAGAAGCTGTTTTAGGCTTGACTGTAGGGTGTTTGCTTGCAAATTTATTTTCACCTTTTGGTTGGTACGATATACTCTTTGGTACGCTTGCGACCTTAATTGCGTCTACATTGACTTTCTTTACAGGGAAACTATTAAAAAATAAGCATATTGTCTTAAGAGGCATAGTGGGAGCAATTCCGCCAATTTTAGTAAATGCACTTTTACTTCCATTGATTTGGTTTTTATTTAGTGGTGATAAATTATATTGGTTAAACTTTGGAATGATTTTAGGAACACAATCTGCTACTATATTGATTTTAGGGCTACCTTTACTTGTTGCATTAAATAAAGCTAAAAGTTTTGATATAGACTTCAATTAGTTTTTAAAAGATATTTTATGATAAAGTAAAATTATTTAAAAACATCAGGCATGAAAACAAATTGCTTTATATTTTGACAAACTTTTCGAGGGCTGACTCAAAAGTTGCACTTACTCTGAGAATTAACTCATAAATTATAAAACCCGAGTTGTAAGATTAAATGAACCTTTTATGTAAAAGAAAAGACCCATAGGTCCATTCACTGCTATAATGTTTTTGAACAAACAACAAAGTAACAGGAGATGAGAACTATGAGTCAAAAACAT
>JAAZJD010000106.1 GCA_012800525.1 Clostridiales bacterium | reverse complement strand
GGTAACTTTCGTTGATTATAACGATTCACAAATAGAAGTGCAAGAAGACATAAAGTATGGTGACAGTGCAGTTGAACCCTCACCAAACCCCGGAAGAGCAGGATATGAGTTTGCAGGCTGGGACACTATTTTTACTAATGTAACCAAAACTCTTACAGTCAAAGCAACATATACTGCCAATACAAATACTAAATATACAATCCAATACTATCAACAAAATATAGGAAATAATGAGTATACTTTAATTCATACAGATAATACAAAAACTGGTACAACCGATACAATAGCAAGCATATTAAACTATGAAAACAAATATACAGGTTTTACATTTACAACAAATAACTCTATCCTCTCAGGAACAATATTGGCAAATGGCTCACTAATATTAAAAGCCTACTACAATAGAATTATTTATGTAGCAACTTTTGTAAACGATGGGAATCCCAATTATGATGTCCAAAATTTAAGATATGGAGCAAATATAGTAAAACCAAATGATCCTACAAAGTCAGCAACTGCAGAATTTACATATACTTTTTCAAAGTGGGACAAAGACATTCCTGATACGATTAGTGATAATATAACCTTTGAAGCAATATATACTGAAACAAGAAACACATTTGAAGTAACTTTTAATTATGGTGAAAATTCTACGACAACTCAAAATGTGGGCTACGGTTTTGCAGCAACTGCACCTACAAACACTGAAAAAGCAGGTTATACTTTTAAAAAATGGAATAAAACTTTTACAAATATTACAACTGCTCTCACAGTTACAGCAGAGTATGACATTAACGACTATACCATCACATTTAATAGTAATGGTGGAAGTGCTGTTGAAGCTAAAATCCAAGCTTATCAAAGTCTAGTACAAAAACCTGAAGATCCCACAAAGCAAGGTTATATATTTGATAATTGGTATACAGATAATGGTGTTTTTGAAAATATCTTTGTGTTTAATAATATGCCACTAAATGGTGCTACACTTTATGCTAAGTGGAATCCAAGAGAAGATACTACATATTGCATAAAATATTATCAGCAAAATATAAATGATGATTATTATACAGAGCTTACCCCAATTTACAGCCAAGGGACAACTGGAACGACAGTTAATTTAACAGGGCTTGTTGGCAGGTATGAAGGTTTTACATATATTCTAGAGGGCTCTACGCCAACAGGAGAAATCCTAGCAAATGGTTCACTTACATTAAAAGCTTACTACAATAGAAACTCTTATACTATAACTTTTAAAAATGAGGGAGCAGTTCATAACACTCAAACTCTAAGATATGGTGCAACTTTAGCAACTGTATCAAATCCTGAACAGCCGGCAACTCAACAATATACATATACTTTCACATCATGGTCTAAAGAAGTGCCTACAACTATGCCAGCAGATAATATTACGCTAATAGCGCGGTATTTAAGGACAACAAATAAGTATAAAGTAACTTTTGAAGATCATGATAAAAGTGTTTTAAGAACTGAATATGTTGAATATG
>JAAZJD010000105.1 GCA_012800525.1 Clostridiales bacterium | reverse complement strand
TTTTTTGTTTTGAAAATTTTAACCACTTTTAGATGATGAAAGATTACCATGAAAACCAAAAAAACTGAACTTTTAAAAGTAAATGCCCGTTTTGCTAATGAGCGTGCAGTTACTTCTGGAATTAACAGCATATTATGAATTTTAAAATTTCAAATTAGTTTCATTGATAGAAATGGTGCATTAGGTTATAATATAACCGTTATAATTTTTACAAAAAAAGGAGATTGATAATGGATTTTAATAAATATATTTCAAAAGCTGCCAGTGAAATACCACCATCAGGTATTAGAAAATTTTTTGATATTGCAGCAGAAATGAAAGATTGTATTTCTCTGGGTGTTGGTGAGCCAGATTTTATAACTCCAACAAATTTTAGCAAATATGGAATTGATAGTGTCAACCAAGGAAAGACACAATATACTTCAAATAACGGGCTTATTGAATTAAGAAGAGCAATTGCAAGATACTTAAAAGATAGATATGCACTAGAATATTCCGCAGACACAGATATATTAGTCACTGTTGGAGCAAGTGAAGGAATTGATATTGCACTTAGAATGCTTATTAATCCCGGTGATGAAGTTATTGTCCCAAGTCCTTCGTATGTATCATATGCGCCTTGCATTTCGCTTTGTGGCGGAGTTCCTGTTCCGATTAATTGCAAAGCTGAAAATTCTTTTAAATTAACACCTCAAGAATTAGAAAATGCAATATCCAAAAAAACAAAAGCTTTAATACTTCCATATCCAAACAATCCTACTGGTGCGATTATGGAAAGAAAATATCTTGAAGCAATAGCTCCAATTATTGAAAAACACGATTTAATTGTTATTTCAGATGAAATCTATTCAGAATTAACCTATGGTGATGAAAGGCATGTGTCAATTGCTGAAATACCTGGCATGTATGATAGGACAATTTTGCTAAATGGTTTTTCAAAAGCTTTTGCTATGACAGGATGGAGAATTGGCTACATTGCCACAAATGCAACATTTATTGCAGCTATGAGAAAAATTCACCAATATGCGATTATGTGCGCACCTACTGCTAGCCAATATGTTGCACTTGGTGCATTAGAAGAAAGTTTAAAAAACAACTATAAAGAAGTTTCAGAAATGGTAGCAGAATATGATAAAAGAAGAAAATATTTAGTTAATAGACTAAATGAAATAGGACTAACATGTTTTGAGCCAAAAGGTGCATTCTATGCTTTCCCATGTGTAGCCTCAACAGGAATGAATGGACAAGAATTTGCAACTACACTACTTAAAGCAAAAAAAGTAGCTGTGGTTCCAGGAGATGCTTTTGGCGATAGCGGCAAGGATTTTGTAAGAATTAGCTATGCATATTCTGTAGAATCAATTAAAAAAGCCTTAGACAAAATCGAAGAATTTTTAAAAGAGTTAAAAAAATAAATGATTCACAAAACATAAAAAGAAAGGAAGTTTTATAGCTTCCTTTTTTTATGTAAACATGGTTTTTAGATTGAGCTTACCATTAATCTTTGTCTTGCAATTCCTTTATAATCTTTGGAAGATCGCTTGCTAAAACCCCGTACTGGCCATACTCTTTTTCAGCCTTTGTTGCAGCTAACCCCGTGACATATGATGCAGCATATGCAGATGAAATTGGATCTTTATTATATGCTTCAATGCCCGCAATAACACCTGATAAAACATCACCCGTTCCAGCCTTTGCTAAAGCTACGCTACCTTTATTTATAAAGAAAGTTTCGTTTCCATTTGAAACTATTGTTGTAGGACCTTTTAGCAAAACTATTACATTGTTCCTTTTTGCAAAACTTGTAGTTATGTTAACTCTATTAGCTAAAATTGTATCCTTTTCTTCTAAAAACAACCTAACGGCTTCCCCTAAATGAGGGGTCAGAATTACCTTGCTTAATATTTTAATATCTTGATAAATTGCTGTAAAAGCAGTAATTCCATCAGCGTCTACAATAACTGTTTTTTCAAAATTTTCTAATATATATTTTAAGGTTTTTTCTATTTCTTCACTCCTTCCAATTCCCATTCCAAAAGCAATTACATCAGATGTTGCCATAATTTTATCTAGAGCTTTTTTATCAAATATTATCAAACCGTTATTATCTTCTATAGGCATATATATTTCATCAACAACATGAGTTAAAATAGTATTTTCTATAGATTTTGGATAAGCTATATATGAAAGCCCTGCACCAACTCTCAATGCAGCAGTCGATAACATTGATAAAACTGGAGCACCTTTATATTTTGAACTTCCACCAATTACACAAGCTCTTCCAAAACTATATTTATTTGCATTTTGTTTTCTAAATGGAAATATTTCTTTTACATCACTTTCTTCTATTAATAGAGCATCTTCTTGAGTTATGGGAATTCCTATATCCTCAACAAACATTTTCCCAACATAATCTTTTGCATCTTGTAAAAAGTGTCCAAATTTATATGCAGCGATAACTATGGTCTTATCTGCAATAAAGGCATTACCCATAACCACACCGTTTAAGCCACTAATCCCTGTTGGTATATCAACAGCGATTTTATATGCATTACATTTGTTTAAAACATTTATTATATTTTGATGTTTTGAGCTTAAAACTCTATCTAAACCATTACCAAATATACAGTCAACCACAGCATCATAGCTATCTTTTATAGTTTCAACGAAATTATCAAAGCCATCTTTTTTTAACTTTTCATAATAATATATTGCATCTTCACTTTTTGGCTCAGACACTAAAAATATACTAACATTTTTGCCTTGTTTATAAAGAAGAGAAGCTAGAGCAAAACCATCACCACCATTATTTCCAGGTCCCGTAGCTATTAAAATATCTTTGTATTTATTTAGATGTTTACTTATTGAATTTGCTGCTCTAAACATGAGCTCTTTTGAAGAAACTCCACCATCTATTGCCACCTTATCTAGATAGGCCATTGTTGTTGGTGATACTATTGATTTCATTTTATTTGCCCCTTGATGCTCATTTTGCATCATTACTTTCTATTAATTATACTTTAATTTGCCTCAAAACTTCCCCTACTTTTTCTCTAATTACCAAATCCGCTCTTGAATCTTCATTGGTCGGTTGAAGGTTTATTATTACTAAATACTTACCATTAAAATATCTAACTAAGTTTGCTGCAGGATATACAACTAGAGAAGTTCCTGCAACTATTAGCATATCAGCCCTGCTAATTGCATTTATAGAGTTTTGCCAAATTTCATTATCTAAACCTTCTTCATACAAAACTACATCTGGCTTTACTCTACCACCACATTTATCACAAATAGGAACTGACAGTGCGTTTTTCATATATTTTTCATCATAAAAGGCATTACATTTTTCACAATAATTTCTTAAAACAGAACCATGTACTTCATATACTACTTTTGAACCCGCTTTTTGATGTAATCCATCAATATTTTGTGTAATTACAGCCTTTAGTTTTGAGGCTTTTTCCATTTCACTAAGTTTTAAATGTGCTGCATTGGGTTCTATTCCATCAAGCAACATTTTATCTTTATAAAACTTGAAAAACTCAACAGGATGTCTTACATAGCATGTTTTTGAAAGCATATATTCTGGTGGATAATCATATTTTTGAGAATAGAGACCATCTTTGCTTCTAAAATCAGGAACACCACTTTCTGTAGAAACCCCAGCTCCACCAAAAAACACTATATTTTGCGATTCATCATACATTTTTTGAAGTTGTTCAATTTTTTTATTAATTTTTTATTCCTCCTAAAAAATATGAGTAAACATTGGTCGATTTTTGCTTTTAGAACATATTGAAATACTATATCCGTTTATAAATCTAAAAGTTGGAATGTTTTCATTATTTTCTTTAAGTATTGACAAAACATCGCCACCTTCACATTTAAATCTAGCTTCTGCTCTAGTCCAATTTGTATAAAATTCTTCTCTATCTTTAACTTCTTTGCCAATAAATCTTTTAGACATATGAGCAAAATCTCTATCAATCATCTCCTCTATATCAACTCCTACAGGTGCTGAAGCAATTGCACACAATGTATATTTTCCACTATGCGATATTGAGCAATATAAGTCATCCCCTTCAAGTATAGGCTTTCTACCCTCATAGTATGTTGATATTTTCTTTTCAGGACGCAAATATATCTTAACATACTCTTTATATGCTAATTTAATAAGATCTAATGAGTTAATTTCTTTTGTTGTTATTACCGTTAACATACTATATCCTTCTTATTTTCAATTTAAACTAAAACATTTTACTAACATATTTGCCAGCTAGAATCTTTTTGATAAGATCTAATGAGCAAATCTCTTTTGCTGTTATTACAGTTAACATACTGCATCCTTCTTATTTTCAATTTAAACTAAAACATTTTATTAACATATTTGCCAGCTAGGATCTTGCGGAGCATCTCTAAACTTACGAAGCATTTTAACCTCTTTTTCTGATATATAATTTTCTTCAAAAGCAACATCAACTAAAACATCAAATGTCGAAAGAGAAATATTTGTTAAATTTGCTTCTGCTAGTCTTTCAAAGCCTTTTTGCATATTATATGTAAATATACTTATTATGCCTAAAACATCTGCTCCAGCTTCTGCTAAAATATTAGCAACCTCAATTGAAGAACCAGCTGTTGAAATTAAATCTTCTACTACTACAACTTTTTTGCCACTAACCGCTGCGCCTTCAATTTGATTTTTTCTACCATGATCTTTTGAACCTGCCCTAACATAACCCATAGGCAATTTTAATACCTCACTGACCATAGCTGCATGAGGAATTCCAGCTGTAGCAGTTCCCATTAAAACTTCCACATCTTTATAATTTTCTTGTATAGTTTGTGCTAATGCTTTAACTATTTTGTTTCTTTGTTCTGGATATGCCAAAATCAGTCTGTTATCACAGTAAATTGGCGATTGAATACCGCTAGCCCAGGTAAATGGTTCTTGTGGTCTTAAAAAAACTGCCTTTATTTCCAATAAAATCTTAGATACTTCCCTAGCTATTTCGTTTCCCATATCAGTTGTCTCCTTATCAAATTTCTACTTATATTATATCTTTTAAGCGACGTTTTTGTAAGACTAGTTAAACTGTGCCTTACATTCTAGATATGCAGCTAAAGGATCTCTTGCTGCAGTTATACTTCTGCCCACAACGATGAAAGAACTTCCTAACTCTTTGGCAATTTTTGGGGTAGTAACTCTTTTCTGATCGCCCACATCATCTCCAATTAATCTTATCCCAGGAGTAACACTAACTAATCCAATTTCTTCAACAGAAGCCGCTTCAAAAGGAGAGCAAACTACACCATCTAAACCAGCAGATTTTGCATTTTCTGCATATTTAAATACAACATCTGATAATTTTTTGTGTATACATAATTCTCTTTCAAGCATTGCTTGATCAGTTGATGTAAGTTGTGTAACAGCAATTAATAAAGGAGCTTCATATCCTGCCATTTTTGCACCTTCAAGTAAGCCATCTTTTGCAGCTTTCATCATTGTAATTCCACCTGATGCATGCACATTTGTAATATCAACACCCAGTTTCCCAAGATTAACCATTGCCTTTTTTACAGTATTTGGAATATCATAAAGTTTTAAATCTAAAAATATTTTAAAACCCTTCTCTTTTAATTCTTTGACCATATCTGGGCCTTCAGCATAAAAAAGCTCCATTCCAACTTTTAAATATGGATTATATCCTTCAAACGGTTTTAAAAAGTTAAATAATTCTTCCCTTGAAGAAAAGTCACATGCTATTATTACGTCTCTCATTTTGTACCTCTTTTTATCTTTTACAAATTATACTCTGTGGCTTTTGCCAATTATTTCAGATAAGCTATTAACTCCTAATTCTTCCATTGCCAAAGGTAATTGCTCAATTATTTCCTTACTTGCAAATGGGTTTATTAAGTTTTCAGTCCCTATCATAACCGCAGTTGCTCCTGCATACATCATTTCAATTACCTCAAAAGCATTTGAAACTCCACCCATACCAACAATAGGAATGTCAACTGCGCCATATACTTGATATACCATCCTAAGTGCTACAGGGAAAATGCCTCTACCAGAATACCCTGCGGTTTTAACAGAAATCACTGGCTTTGCAGTCTTTAAATCTATTCTCATCCCAACTAAAGTATTTATCAAACTTATTCCATCAGCACCTGCGGCTTCTACCGCTTTTGCCATTTTAACAATATTTGTTACATTTGGGCTAAGCTTTACTAGAATTGGTTTTTTTGAAACTTTTTTAACTTCTTTAACTAAATTTGAAGCAAGCCCTTCATCTACTCCAAATTGCATTCCGCCTTCCTTTACATTTGGACATGAAATATTTAACTCAATACATAAAATTTGCTCATGATCTCCTAACCTTGAAACAACTTCAATATATTCATCAAAACTATGTCCACCAATATTTGCTATCACTGGTTTACTATAAACTTTTTTAAGTCTTGGAAGCTCCTCTTTAAGCATTGCTTCTATTCCAGGGTTTTGAAGACCTATTGCATTTAGCATTCCACTAGGACAATCACACACTCTTTCTAAAGGATTTCCATACCTTTCATTTAACGTCGTTCCCTTTAAGGAAATTGAGCCTAAAATATTTATATCATAGTAATCTGCAAAACCATATCCAAAGCCAAATGTTCCACTTGCAGGAATAATTGGATTTTCTAATGTTTTTCCAAAAAGCTTAACTTGGGTATCTTTATTCATATCTTTTATTCCCCTTCTCATATCTTTAGTTCTGTCTAGAGTTTTATTTTTTGCTATTTGTATATGCAAATTTATTCAAATATTACTTCATCTATTTTAAAAACTGGGCCTTCTTTACATACTCTTTTATAGCCTTTTGTAGTTTTAATTGAACAACCCATGCAGGCTCCAAATCCACAACCCATCTTAGATTCTAAAGACACTTGACCATGGCTATTCCACTTACTAAGTGCTTTCAACATAACTGGTGGCCCGCATGCAAAAAACTCATCATATTCAATTTTTTCCTTTTTCAAAATATCCAAAACATTACCCTTTTCCCCAAGTGAACCATCATCTGTGCTAACATAAACTTTTCCTAATGCCTTAAATTCATCTAAGAAAAAACATTGAGATTTACATGGATATCCAAGTACTGAAACTATTTCATATCCACGTTTTTTAAGTTCTTTTGCAAGGTAATAGAGAGGAACAATTCCGACTCCACCACCAATTAATAAAGGTTTTTTGGTTTTAGACAAATCAAAACCATGTCCTAAGCAATTTAAAACATCAATTTTTTGACCAACTTCAAATTTCGTCATTGCTTTAGTTCCGCCGCCTAAAACTTTATATATTATACTAAGCTCCTTTTTTTCTTCATCATAATCAGCTGCACAAAATGGTCTTCTTAGAGTATATCCAGGAACTTGCACTTGCAAAAATTGCCCAGGCTCTAAATATGAAGCCCCTGATAACACTAGCAAATATAATTTATCTGCAATCTCAACATTTTTTACTACTGTCATTATTTCTTTTTTCATAGCATCTCCAAATATTTAAGCATCTATTGTTGATATGCCCATTGTAATATCTTCCAATACATCCACTAAAGCCCTTGCTGTATCTAGAGATGTGAATATCGGAACATTATTTTCAACAGCTGTTCTTCTAATTTCTGCACCATCTTTGACTCCAAATGAAGTTTTAGAAACAGTGTTTATTACATACGTGACATAACCTTTTTTTATACTCTCTAATATTTCATCTGATCCTTGTGATAATTTCAGCTTTACTTTTGTTTTAATTCCATGTTCTTTTAGATATCTAGCTGTTCCCTCTGTCGCTTCAATATTAAAACCAAGGTTATAAAATCTTCTAACAATTGGTAATGTTGCTTCTTTATCTGAATTTGAGACAGTAACTAAAACAGTGCCATAGTTACTTACCCTAAGTCCTGATGCTTTGAGTGCTTTATATACAGCTCTATTTAAAGTTGAATCATAACCTATAGCTTCACCAGTGCTTTTCATTTCAGGCGTTAAAACTGCATCAAGTCCTGAAAGTTTGCTAAAGGAAAATGTTGGAGCTTTTACATACCAGCGTTTTTTCTTAGGATGAACTCCTTGATATCCAAGCTCAGCTAATATTTTTCCAAGCATTACCTTTGTCGCAATATTTGCAATTGGAGCACCTGTGGTTTTTGCTAAAAACGGAACTGTTCTACTACTTCTTGGATTGACCTCAATAATATACACTTTTTCATCTTTATCAATTATAAACTGTATATTGAATGGTCCTACGATATTTAATCCAACCCCAACTTTGTTTGTATAATCTACAATTGTATCTTGAACTTTTTGAGATAAAGAATAACATGGATAAACACTCATAGAGTCTCCACTATGAACTCCTGCCTTTTCAATATGTTCCATAATTCCAGGAATAAATACTTCTTTGCCATCGCAAACAGCATCTACCTCACATTCTTTACCTACGATATATTTATCGATCAAGACAGGATGTTTTTTATTTAGTGTCACCGCTTCTTTTAAAATCTCTTTTAGCTCATCTTCACCATAGACAATGTGCATCATCCTTCCACCTAGAACAAAAGACGGCCTAACTAACACAGGATATCCAATATCACTTGCCGCTTTAACCCCGTCAGCCACCTTGAAAACAGCCCTCCCTACTGGCATCGGAATTTCAAGTTTATTTAAAGCCTCAATAAATAAATCTCTATCTTCAGCAAGAGCTATGCTTTCTGCACTGCTACCTAATATTTTTACACCAGATTCTTCTAGTGAATTTGCTAAATTTATTGCCGTTTGACCACCTAGAGCAACAACGACACCTATTGGTTTTTCATAATCGATGATATTCATAACATCTTCAAACGTAAGTGGCTCAAAATATAGTTTGTCACTTAAATAATGGTCGGTTGAAACAGTTTCAGGATTATTGTTGATTATTATCGCCTCATAGCCTAATTCTTGAATTGCCCAAATTGCATGAACAGTTGAATAGTCAAATTCAATCCCTTGGCCAATTCTAATAGGTCCAGAACCTAATACAACAACTCTTTCTTTTTTGCTGATTTTACTTTCATTTTCACTTTCGTATGTTGAGTATAGATATGGAATATCTGCTTCAAATTCGCCTGCGCAGGTATCAATCATTTTATATACTGGCATAAATCCATTTTCTTTTCTTATCTTGAAAATTTCAGTTGGATCCATATTCCAACATCCAGCTATATATTCATCAGAAAAGCCTCTTTTCTTTGCCCTTCTTAAAACATCAATATCACCAATGTTTTCTTTAATGACCTTTTCAAAATTAACTATATTTAAAACTTTTTCTAAAAACAATCTATCAATTTTTGTCAATGAGTATATGTAGTCTAAAGTAATTTCTTTTCTAAATGCTTCAGCAATTGCAAAAAATCTTTCATCTGTTGATTTTAAAATCAACTCAACTAGTTCATATCTTGTCATTTCTTTAAGTTTAGATAATTCTAGATGGCAAACTCCGATTTCTAGTGACCTTACTGCTTTTAGAAGAGATTCTTCAAGAGTTCTTCCTATACTCATAACTTCACCTGTTGCTTTCATTTGAGTAGTCAATGTCCTGTTTGCTTTGTCAAATTTATCAAATGGGAAACGTGGAAATTTTGTAACTACATAATCTAATGTTGGCTCAAACGAAGCACGAGTAGCATCTAGTTTAATCTCATCTAATCTTAGACCACATGCTATTTTTGCAGACACTCTAGCGATTGGATATCCGCTTGCTTTACTTGCTAAAGCAGAAGATCTTGAAACTCTTGGGTTAACTTCAATCACATAATATTCAAATGAATATGGATCAAGTGCAAACTGCACGTTGCATCCACCTTCTATCTCTAATGCTCTAATTATTTTTAATGCAGCATCCTTTAACATATTGTATTCTTTTTTAGTTAATGTTTGACAAGGAGCCACCACTATACTGTCACCAGTATGAATGCCCACTGGATCGATATTCTCCATAGTACATACAACTATAGCTGTGTCATTTTTGTCCCTCATAATCTCAAACTCAATCTCTTTGAAGTTCTTCAATGATTTTTCTACTAACACTTGAGTAACAGGAGATAGTTTTAATCCTTGTTTTGCATGTTCATAACACTCTCTATCATTTTCTGCAAAACCGCCACCAGTTCCACCAAGAGTATATGCTGGACGAATGATTATTGGATAACCTATTTTTTTTGCGGCCTCCAATGCTTCTTCAATACTATTTGCTATTATACTTTGAGTTACTGGTTCACCTATATCTTCACAAAGTTTTTTGAATAGCTTTCTATCTTCTGCCTTAGAAATTGCATTAAAACTTGTGCCAAGCATTTCAACTCCACATTCTTCTAAAATGCCCTTTGTTTCAAGCTGCATTCCTAAATTTAATCCCGTTTGTCCACCCATAGAGCATATTAAACCATCTGGTCTTTCATACCTTATTATTTTTGCGACATACTCTAAATCAAGTGGCTCCATATAAACTTTATCTGCCATAGTAACATCAGTCATTATTGTTGCTGGGTTACTATTTGCCAATATTACTTCATAGCCTTCTTCTTTTAGAGCAATGCAAGCTTGGGTGCCTGCATAATCAAATTCAGCAGCCTGTCCTATCACTATTGGGCCAGAGCCGATAACTAATATTTTCTTTATATCTTTTCTACGTGGCATTGTTTCCTCCATATGATTTTGCCATATTTTCTCAATTTTATTAATTTAATCTTTGTTATATTTAGCTGGTTTTTCATGTTGATATCTATTGACTACTAAGTTGTCTGCTAACGCTAATTTGTCCATAAAACTTATGAATTTGTTTAATACAAATCCATTAGCTTGAGGAATAAATTGTGACGAAATCACCATATCACCTTCATTCATTAAACCTTCAACTGTGCCATCACAAATGCTTTCGTAAATGACTTTTAAACTACAGCCCTTGAGGCTTTTTGCATCAACACAATATGAGTTATTTTGCTCAACAATATACACTTTATCTTCAATCAAATTCATTACTGGAATATTTGAGCCTCTTTTTCCAGCACAAAGAGCTTGTATTTTTGCACCATACGACAAAGCAACTAACTCATGTCCAAGGCCTACTCCTAAAATTGGTGTTAGATACTTTAATTTTTGAATTGTCTCAACTATGCACTCTAAATCAAATGGACTACCTGGGCCTGATGAAATTAAAACTCCACTTGGTTTATGATTTTCTATCACTTCATACGGTGTATCGTAAGGGACAACAATTACATTACATGCTGCATCGGTTAAACTTTTAAGCAATGACCTTTGCAAACCACAATCTATTGCAACTACCGTATATTTGGGATTTCTTGTTCTAGCATACCAAATCCCTCTAGTGGACACTTTAGAAACGAGATTTTTTGGCTCACTATATTTTTTCATTTCTTCAAGACATTCATTCAAATCTCTATCCGCATCAGTTATCATAGCAAGCATCTCTCCTTCATCTCTGATAATCTTTACAATTTCTCTAGTATCAACACCCGCAATTCCAGGCACATCATTATCTTCCATTACCTGACTTACTTTTTGAGTGAATCTAAAATTTGAAGGATTGTCGTTATATTCTCTAATTACAAAACCTCCAATATGCACGCCTTTGCTTTCATAGTCCTCATCTGTAAGTCCATAATTTCCGATTAATGGATATGACATTACAACTATATTTCCACAATATGATGGGTCCGATAACACCTCTTGGTAGCCAACCATTTCAGTGTTAAAAACAAGTCTAGCTACAGCTTGTTTTTCAGAGCCGAAGCCCCTTCCCATATATGTTTTGCCATTTTCTAAAACTAGCATTCTATCACGCATCTATTTTTTCCTCCAGAATATATCCGATTTTATTATTTTTAATTTCATTATTTAAGTCATTATATACAACTACTACTAACTAAGGTTATTTGATTTACCACTTAACTTCACCACTAACTCAAGGTTATTTAAGCTATTATATACAACTACTACCAGCTAAGGTTAAGCCATCATATACAAATTTACCACTAACTAAGGTTATTTAAGCCATTATATACAACTTTACCACTAACTAAGGTAAGCACATTGAAACCACAAAGTTCCATGCCTATATAAGGTGAGTTTTTACTTTTTGATACTATTTCATCTTTTGTATATTTTCTTGTTGTATTTATATCTAAAACAGCAATATCGGCTTTAGAGCCAACTTCTATTTTGCTATATGGTAAGCCAAATCTTTTTGCAGGATTTGTTGTGACCACTTCTATCATTTTGGCATGTGTCATTCTGCCTGTTATGACAAGGCCAGTGTAAACTAATGGAAGCATCGTTTCAAAACCAATAATTCCATTGGGTGCCTTTGAATACTCGACTGCCTTTTCTTTTTCTGAATGTGGTGCATGATCTGTAGCAATCATAGTTGAAATACCTTCTAAAATAGATCTAAACGTGAAGCGCATATCCCTTAATGATCTAAGTGGAGGATTCATCTTAAAATTCGTATTTTCTGCTATACATTTATCATGCAAAAACAAATGATGTGGAGTAACTTCACAAGTAATTTCTTTATTGATAAACTGTATTCTTTTTACAGCCAAAAAACTTTCTTCAGTTGACAAATGACAAAAATGATATTTACATCCAACCTCATTTGCAAGCTCTATTTCTCTTTTTACTGCTTCATATTCTGCTGCAGGCTCTTCATATTGACTAGCTTCAGCATGAGATGCAATTACTAAATCATATTTTTTAGCCTCTTGCATTGCCTTTTTTAATACTCTTTGATTGTTTACACAAACTCCATCATCACTTAAAGCTTTGATATATGGCAGCATCCCTTTTATATCTGAAACTTTTCTACCTTTTTGATTTTTTGTGACTGAACCAAATAAGTATGCATGCACTAAAGATTTTTCGGCTAATAAATCGTAAACTAACTTTGCACTTTTTGCATCACATGGAACTGGCATGGTATTTGGCATAGCCATAACGGTTGTGATTCCACCTTTCGCAGCTGAATATGTCTCTGACTGGATGTCGCCTTTATGCTCATAGCCTGGTTCTCTCAAATGAGCATGCACATCAACTGCACCTGGGATAATCCAACCACCTTTGACATCAATAACATTTTCCCCTTTCAAGTCTAGGCCAATTTCTACAATTTTGTCGCCTTCAACCCTAACATCTAGCTTGAAAAGCTCATCATTTTTTAATACCAATCCGTTTTTTAAAATCATTTCCCTATCCGTTCTATTTTACTTTTTATATATTTATACCAGCTATTTTATTCCCATACGCTCTACATTTAAGACACTGTTTATCCCTATTTTTATCCTGGCTTTACACCTCTACTTCCTTAAAAAAGGGCAAAAAAATTTGGTGTTTTCTACACCTTACCTAAATTCAAGGTATTTCTATATTGTCAAAAAATCCGTCTAATGCTAAAGATATAACTGCCATTCTTACATATACACCATTTTCAATTTGTTTATATATCCTAGCATTTTCGCATTCAGCGCATTCTGAAGCTATTTCTACTCCTCTATTTATTGGTGCTGGATGCATAATTATTGAACCTTTTTTCATGCGCTTTTGTCTTTCTACAGTTAAACCATAAAGTCTATGATATTCTTCTTTAGACATTTCCATCTCATGGGCATGACGCTCAAATTGTACTCTAAGTAAATTTATGATGTCACAAGTTTCGATTGCTTCATCAAGTTCAATATGTGCTGCTGTATCATCCCTATATTGTGGTGGACTTGAAACATAAACTTCAAGACCCAAGCGCTTCATTACTTCAGCTGCGCCATGTGCAACCCTTGAGTGTGTAACATCACCAACAATTGCGATTTTTAGACCTTCGAATTTTCCAAATTCTTCATATATGGTCATTAAGTCAAGCAAGGTTTGTGTAGGATGATCACTCTTGCCATCACCTGCATTAAAAATAGGGACCTTAATCTCTCTAAGGTCCTCATAAAATCTATCTGTAATATGTCTAATAACAACACCACTGACACCAAGACTTTGAAAAGTGCGAACTGTGTCATATAAGGTTTCACCTTTTTTGACACTTGATGTTTCTAAATCAACAGCTAAAGGTGCAATACCTAAATTTATCATTGCAACTTGAAAACTATATTGAGTTCTTGTAGAATTTTCATAAAATAAATTAACCATTTTTTGTCCAGGATATTTTTTAACTAAACCATTTTTAAATTTAATAGCTAAATTAATAATTTCCATTATTTGATCAATAGTTAAAACCCTTAAAGTAAATAAACCTTTCATAAAACTCCTGCAACAGGTTAAAAAAAAACAATAGCTCCTTTAGGACCTGTTTTTTGTTAGTTTTATTTTAGCATACAAGATATATAAATAACAAACACTATTTTTATATTATAAATAAATAAAAAATAAGAGTTACTCCTCAGCCTCTCTCTGGTAAAATTCAGTTGCACTTAACATTAAACTTAACACAAAAAAAAGCATAAGCACAAAATCGGAGCTACAAAAAAGATTGCAAACATCCTTAAGCTTCTCTTTGGTAAAATTCAGTTACTTGACATTAGACTTAACATAAAAAAGAGTAAGCACAAAATTGCACTTACTCCTTATACAAAGATTTAAATAATATCAATTTTATTCACTTAAATTAATTTCACCATCTGTGCAAATTACTTTTGTTATACTTGACTCATCATTCCAATTTGAGCGTAAAATAGCATCAAATTCTGCCTTAGTTCCATTATAATTTATTTCAGTAAGTAATGGACAAGTTCCAAATGCTCTCGCGCCTATATAACTTACATCGCTTGGAATAGTAATATTAGCAAGTTTTTTGCAACCTTCAAACGCTGCAAATTCAATGCTTGCAATATCTTCGGGAATAACTATATTTTCTAACCTTTCGCAATTTTTGAAAGTCTGATATTTAATAGCAGTAACCCCTCCAGGTATATTTACATTTATAAGATGTATACAGTTTGCAAATGCATTAGCTTCAATATATTTGACAGTATCTGGAATCACAATGCTTACAAGCTGTTGACAGCTAGCAAAAGCATTCGAACCAATTTTTGTCACTCCATTTTGAATGGTTATATTTTTAAGATTAAAGCAACCCGAAAATGTAGCACTCTTAATTTCTGTTACACCATTTGGTATTACTACATTATCAAGCCTTTGACAACCATCAAATGCGTTTGCTCCAATGGAGGTAACGCTTGATGGAATAGTAATGCTTGCAAGATTTGTGCATGCATCAAACGCATTGTCTGTAATGCTTACGGTATCTACACGCAAACTAAGCTCTGTATCAGCTGGCATAGTTCCTTTATATTCATATGCTACTTTTCCAACATAAATTAAACCATCAGGCCTATTAGTGTACCATGCTGTATTTGCAAAGGCCCGCCTTCCCACATATGTTACATTTGCAGGAATTGTTATAGTTACAAGTTGATTGCAACCGTCAAATGCTCTAAATCCAATACTAGTAACACTATCTGGGATAACAATGCTAGTAAGACCTGAACAACCATAAAATGCACAAGTTTCAATACTTGTAATATTAGTTGGAATAGTTACACTTTTTAAAGCAGAACAACTTTGAAATGCAGATATTCCGATGCTAGTAACACTATTAGGAATAGTAACGGTTTGAAGAGCTGTACAACTACTAAATGCATACTCACCAATAGATTGCACACCATTAGGAATTGCAATGCTAGTAAGGTTTGAACAACCTTTAAACATTCCATTTGAAATAGTATTGATATTATTTGGTAATGCTACACTCTCTAAAGCAAGACATTCATCAAAGGCCTCTTTTCCAATACTTGTAACGCTATATGGAATAGAAATTCCACCAAGGTGAGTCTTAGCAAAAGCCCTATCACCAATACTTTTAACACTACTTTCAATATTTATGCTTTGTAAAAATCTAAGCCCTACAAAAGCTTCATAACCAATGCTAGTGACACTACTTGGCACATTATATTCAGTATCTTCTCCAATAAATCTAATTAACCTTTTTCCATCTAATGACAGAAAAGTGGTCTTTTGCATTCTTTTATCTTGTGCATTAAATGCTGGATTTGGTATATAGTAAACATCAATGACCTTTTTAACATTACTCGTTAAAAAATAAAATATTGAATAAACATCATTTGCAAAAAGATTTGTCCCAGGAATTTGAGAATAATCGCCTTCATTAACAAGACTTTCAATAACTTCTTGATTTTGACTTTCAAAAGCAATGACGCCATTTGTATCAGTTAAAGCTTTTATGCTATTAGATTTATACACATAGTTTTCATTATATGATATGTTAACTCCTTGCCATGCTTCACTGACATATGGAGATACTGTTTCCCATCTTGCTTGAAGACTACCAGTTGCAACTGGTATATTAGTTTCAGTCGTTGATGGTTTATTTTTGCTTCCACATGCAGCAAGAGTACTCAACATCACCAAGACTATTGCTAAACTAATTGCTATAATCAAATTCTTTTTTTTCATTAGTCACCTCTACATCTTGCCATAAAAATTAGCAAGTTCTATTTCAATTATATCACTTTTGAAAAAACAAAATATCAAAATACAAACTTATGCCTTAATGCAGCGACATACAAATCAAAAATAGATTAAATATTTCAATCAATATTAGTTTCATCTGATTGCAAAATATTATTAGAAACATCTTCATTAGATGCCCTCTCTCTTTTCTTTTTTGCTAACTCTACAAAATATGGCGAAGCTTCTGAAACCATCATACCGATAAAAATAACAATAAAAGATACATAGGTTAACCAATGCAAATGTTCTTTAGAAAATATTACAGCAAAAACTACACCAAATACTGCTTCAAGACTCATAATAAGACCTGCTGAAAATGCTGATGTATACTTGATGCCAATAGACATCATTGACAAAGCAAGAACTGAACCACAAATAGTTAAATACATAAGTCCGCCTATCCCCACTTTTGTGAAAACTGCCTGCCCTTGTTCTTTAATTAAAAAACCTATTAGTGCTGCAATTATTATTGGAATAAATTGAAATGCCGTAAACATCATGGCATCTATACTGACATCTTTTGTAAATTTTTCAATTAGCATTATGTTTACTGCAAAGAAAAATGCCGCAATTAAAGTGAAACCGTCTCCCATATAATTAAATGCCAAACCATTTTGTAATGTTGCAAGACCAATTCCAACAATACAAATTACTGCAGCGATAAAATTATATATTGCAGGACGTTTTTTATACACAGCCCAAGTCATAAATGGAATCATTACACAATATGTGGCTGTTAAAAATGCATTGTTTGAAGCCGTGGTGTATTTTATAGCTTCAGTTTGAAAAACATATGCAAGAGCTAAAGGAGTTCCCGCTAAAATACCTTTTGCTACAACACCAAAATTAATTTTTTTAATTTTAGGAGCAAAAATTATCATCATTAAAACAAAACTTATTGAAAATCTAATTAATAATAAAGTAAATACAGGAATTTCCTCAACAGTGCGTTTAACAATAAAAAATGAAGAACCCCACAAAAGCGTGGTAGCAAAAAGTATTAGCTTTGCAATCAGGGATTGTTTTTTCTCTTTATTCATAGTAAATACCTAAAGATAATATTAACTGGTTTTGAATAAAAAAGATACCATTTTTATACCCCCTATAACAAACGCAACCGTTTAAAGTTGCGTTTAATTATTTTAGTATCAAAAACTCTAAATCTAGCTAAAGTAATCTACACCATTTTTGAATATATTCATATCAAAATTACCTTCTAGGTTTTGATATAGGCCTTCTTGATATCTTTCTGGATGACCAAGTTTTGCTAAAACTTTCCCATCAACTGAAGTCAAGCTTTCTACTGCATACATTGAGCCTGTGGGATTTGCTGGTACAGATAAAGTTGCTTTTCCTTTTATATCTATAAATTGAGTTGCTATTTGAGCATTTTCTATAAGTATATTATATGAATTTTCATCTGTAACAAACCTTCCTTTTCCTGAAGCTATTGGAACCATAAAGTTTTCTCCAACTTTAAATGATTTCATCCAAGGTGAATAATTTGCACTTACTCTAACATTTGAATATGATGATACAAATTTTGAAATAGTATTTTGAGCCATAACACCGTAAGTATTTGATGGCAAAATAAAGCCCGCTTTTAACAGTGCTTCTATCGCCCCTCCAACACCCAATATTAAACCATCATTTTTTATAAGCAAACTTTGCAATGCTTCTTTAATTTGAGGATATGCTAGTATTGTTGCTGCAAATTTTGCTGTTCCATCTAATTCATCGCCACAAGTTAAACTATCACTAAATGCAAATATTTGTGAAGACTTAATTGCTTTTTCTAAACCAATTAGACTTTCTTTAATATTTTTTGCTGTTAAATTTTTAAATACAAATTCACTTACATCTGCACCTGCATTTTTAAAAGATTTTACAAGTTCTTTTTCACCAGTAGTCCCAAGGAAAATTGGCACTAAAACATTAGGTTTGACCTTGGAAGATTTTCTTACTTCAAATGCTTTATCAAAACTCAATGTTTTAATCTTTTCAGATGAAGAAATATTTCGTGGATATAAGCTATCAAGCCTTGAGGTGTATGCTTTTTCAACTCTATTTAAATCAACTTCTTGACCTTCAGCTCTTAATACATATGTTGCATTTAGGTCGCCAATATATCTGTATATGTTACCCTTAAGTGAGCCATTTGCAATAAGAACAATTTCACCTATCTTATTTGTAAAGAGTTCTTTGATGCTAATATTAAGATCAATACCTACTTTATTTCCGGCTAATGCACCAACCAAAGCAACTCCTAAATTATTTTCAACAACTGTTGAAGCTATAATTTTTTTAGCTTTGATTTGCTTTTCAATATCTTGATATTTTATCTTCAAATCCTTTAAATCTACATTGCCAAATTCATCCCTTTTTACATCTACAATATATACTTTTCCACTAGGCATAAAGGCAGATGAAATAATATTATTATCTGCTGTTGTTCCCATAGCAAAAGAAATTAAAGTTGGAGGAACATCTATATTTTCATATGTTCCACTCATACTATCTTTTCCACCAATAGAACCAATTTCCAAATCCATTTGAGCTTTAAATGCACCAAGTAAAGCTTCAAGAGGTTCTCCCCAGCGAACGGGGTCTTTGCCTAAACGCTTAAAAAATTCTTGATAGCTCATATGTATTGTTTTATAATCAACACCTGCTGCAATTAACTTGGAAATTGAAGCTATGACTGAGTGCATTGCACCAACATATGGACTTTCAATCATTAAGTCGGGATATATTCCATATGATGAACATGTTACTGTATGTGTAAAGCCACTCACTGGTGGCTTTGAAGCCATAACCATTGTTGGAGATTGTTGATATTTCCCTCCATATGGAGCAAAAACAGTAAGTCCGCCGACTGAACAATCAAAGTTGTTTGCAATACCTTTTTGAGAGCAATTATTCATTTTAGCTGATTCAAATGCCAGTGCACTTTCAAGTGAAGATTTTGCATAATTTAATGCTCTGCCACATGCCTTTTCAAAATAATTTGTTGTCTTCGCTTTAACTTTAGCTTCTTGAGAAAGCTTAGCACCATTAGTATTTAAAAATGATCTATCTAAATCTACGACTGCTTCATTGCCATAAAATAGCCTCATTTTATTTAAGTCGGTTACAGTTGCAACATGAGTTATTTTTAAGTTTTCAGCTTGGGCAATTTTTATAAAAGCATCTACATTTTCAGGCTCAATAACTACTGCCATTCTTTCTTGGCTTTCAGAAATAGCTATCTCAGTTGCATTTAATTGATATTTTGTTGGGACCCTATCTAAATATATATCAAGACCATCTGCAAGCTCACCAATTGCAACACTAACACCACCTGCACCAAAATCGTTACTTCTAATTATCATTTTAGAAGCTATAGGATTATCATATAACCTAATTAATTTTCTTTCTTCGGCAGCATTTCCTTTTTGAACTTCAGCACCAGCTTCATCAAATGACTCTACCGTTTGAGCTCTAGAACTTCCTGTTGCACCACCTATGCCATCTCTACCAGTATCGCCACCAACTAAAAGAATATAATCGCCTTTTTTAGGGACTTTTCTTACAACATTTTCTTCTTTTGAAGCTGCAATTACATAGCCTGCTTCCATTCTTTTTGCTCTAAATCTATCATGGAATAATTCGTTTAATTGACCAGAAGCAATTCCTATTTGATTTCCATAACTTGAATATCCTCTCATAGCTGTTTTAGATAAAGTTCTTTGTGGAAGTTTATTTGGTAAAGTTTTATCTATATCTTCCAAAATGTTTCCTGCAGCAGTAATTCTCATTGCTTGATAGACAAAAGATCTTCCTGATAGAGGGTCTCTAATAGCTCCACCAAGACATGTGCCAGCACCACCATATGGCTCTATTTCTGTTGGATGATTATGTGTTTCATTTTTAAACATTATTAGCCAATCTTCTAAAACACCATCGTTATCTATTTTAGCCCTTACAGAACATGCATTAATTTCTTCACTAACTTCTTGACTTGTTAATATGCCTTCTTTTCTCAAAAATCTAGCTGCTATTGTGGCAAGATCCATTAAGCATATATATTTATCAGCTCTGTTTTTAAATAGCTTATTATGTAAAGCTACGTACTCATCAAATGTTTTTTGGATTTTTTCATTTTTAGAAATTATTTTTATGTCTTTAAGTTCAGTTAAAAATGTTGTATGCCTGCAATGATCAGACCAATATGTATCAATAACTTTCAACTCTGTTATTGTTGGATTTCTCTTTATTGATTTAAAATAGTCTTGCACTACCTTAAGGTCATGTATTGTCATAGCAAAGCCTTCGTCTGCAAAATATTTTGCTAAAGCCTTATCATCAAGGTTTATAAATCCATCTATCTCTATTCTCATTGGGCCCATGTCATGAGATTTTCTTTCTAATGTTTGATATGCTTTTTCGGGGGGCAATTCACTATCAACAGGATTAAATAAATATTCTTTAACTTTTTCAAAATCTTTATCATTGATACCATTAAAAACATATACATCTGCGCTTTTTACATTTAACTTATCTAATGTATATATTCTTAAACAATTGGCAATACCATCTGCTCTTAAATCATATTGCCCATCTAAAAGTTGAATTTGCAGCACCTTTTTGCCTTTAACTTTATCTTCAAAAGCCTTTTGACCTTCAATTATTGTTTCTTCTATAGAAGAAGCAAAAATCAAATCTTTTATCTTATTATATATTTCTTCACTGAGTCCCTCTATATCATAGCGTACTAATTTTTTTACACTTTTTAAATTCAATTTAAAAATGTCATTTAGTTCTTTACATAAAGCCAAACTTGCAAAATCAAT
>JAAZJD010000011.1 GCA_012800525.1 Clostridiales bacterium | reverse complement strand
CTAAAACTAATATGCTAATTTCAGAAGTAACTGACTAAAACTAATATGCTAATTTCAGAAGTAACTGGCTAAGACTATTATTTTATTAAAAAGATAAAATCCTTTAATATATGACAATTTTCCTATATAATATATTGAGATAAATCTTATACATGAGAGGAATTAATATGTACGATGTAATTATTTTAGGTTCAGGTCCTGCAGGGTTAACAGCAGGCATATATGCTGCACGCGGTGGAAAAAAATGTGCGGTGTTAGCGGGAGTAGATTTAGGTGGCCAAGCAACCAAAACTCATAAAATAGAAAATTATAGTGGAGTAGCAAATGTTGAAGGATTTGCATTGATGTCAACAATGCTAGAACAAGCTATGTCATTTAATGTAGAAATAATGTATGAACAAGCTGTCGAAGTTTTTATAGATGGAAAGATTAAAAAGGTAAGAACTGATACAGATACTGTATTAGAAACAAAAAGCTTGATTATTGCAACAGGGGCAAAACCAAGAAAACTTGGAGTTGATAGGGAAGATGAGCTTATAGGTAAAGGTATTGCATATTGTGCAACTTGTGATGGTGGTTTTTTTAGAGAAAAACCAGTTGCTGTAGCAGGTGGGGGAAATACTGCATTTACTTCAGCCCTATATCTATCAAATCTTTGCTCTAAGGTATATCTAGTTCACAGAAGACAAGGTTTTAGAGCTGCACAAATTTTAGTAGATAGAGCAAGAGCTAATTCAAAAATAGAATTTGTTTTAGATTCCACGATTAAAGAGTTAATAGGAGATAAATCTTTAAATAAAATTGTAGTTTATAATAGTAAAACTAAGGAAGATAGAGAAATTGACGTAGATGCGGTTTTTGTTTCATTAGGCACTATACCAAATGTAGACTTTTTAGATGGCAAGGTGGAATTAGATGAGTATGGGCAAATAAAAGCAGATACAAAAATGAATACGAATGTTAAGGGAGTTTTTGCTGCAGGCGATGTAAGAAACACTCCTTTAAAGCAAGTAATTACTGCATGTGCTGATGGTGCAATTGCAGCAGAAAGTGCAATGGCATATCTTGAAGAGATGTAGTATAAAATTTATTTTAATTAAATAAGATTTTATAAAATCTTAAGATGTAGTATAGGATTTTGATTAAATAAAAAACGCTTCAATGAATATAAAATGCATAAAGATTTGCATAAATAGGCATTAAAAAGAAGGTGTATTATGGATATAAACTTAGGAATATTTGATCTTGCATATAAAAATATAAAAGACAGCAAAAAAACTAACTTGATATATTTTGGTAGAAAGTTTAAATCAAAAGAGTTTTTAGATATTGTCTTAAGAAATGCAAGATTTTTAAAGGAAAAGTTTGAAGTGAAAAAAGGCGATTCCGTAGGTATAATGTTACCTAATATTCCGCAGTGCATCTTTTCATTTTATAGTGTAAATGCTGTTGGTGCAGTGGCAAACTTAATTGATCCAAGAGTTGGTCACGGAGCGCTAAACTCCATATTAAAAGAGACTAACACAAAAGTTTTGTTTATTTTTGATAGGATATATAAAAAGTTTAAAAAGCATTTGCCAAAAGATGTTAAGTTAATAATATGTAGTCCATACACATATATAAAACCAATTAGTTTTTTTAGCTACTTTCAAGCCTTGTATAGTTATGAAGTGTTTTTTAGAGACACGTTGTTTTTAGAACCACTAGAGAAAAAGGAATTAAGTAATCCTGAAGATTGTGCTGTATATATTCATAGTGCAGGAACTACTGGAAAGCAAAAAACTGTTATGTTATCTTCTAGAGCAATAAACTCCATTTCTGAAGGACTTAGACATTCTGTGCTAAAAGGTGTAGATTTAAATGCAGTCGATTATTCAATGTTAATGGTATTACCAATTTCACATGGGTTTGGAACAGGGGTTTGTGTTCATACAATAATTGCAAATAATCAAACAATTGTTTTAATGCCAAAATTTATTCCTAAAAATGCTAATAAGTTAATACATAAATATAAAATTTCATATCTTGCAGGTATACCTAGCATGTATAGAAAAATGGCAGCAGAGAAAAACTTCATTAAATGTGTAAAAAGTGTTAATCATGTATTTTGTGGTGGTGATAGATTAGACCAAAAATTTAAAGAAGAATTTGATAAAAAACTTGTTGAAGCTGGTAGTAATGCCAAAATAGAAGAAGGGTATGGATTAACTGAAGTTGTTACTGTATGCAGTGTTAATTTAGACAATGCTCCGCCTAAAAAAGGTTTATCGTCACAAGGTAAGGCAATACATGGTGCTGAATTTAAAATTGTAGTAGATGGTAAAGATGTAGGTTTTGATAAAGAAGGTGAAATCTATGTAAAATCTAGTGCTATGATGAATGGATATTTAAACGATAAAGAAGAAACTAAAAAAGCAATAGTAGACTTTGAAGGCGAAAAGTGGATAGCAACAGGTGATATGGGCAAACTTGATGCTAATGGAAATATCTATTTTATGGATAGAATTAAAAGAAGTATAAAAATAGGTGGAAATAATGTCTTCCCTGCTCAAATAGAACAAGTTGTTTGCTCTTTACCTTTTGTCAAAAATTGTTGTGCTGTTAGAAGATTAAATGAAGAAGGTAAGCCATACATTGAGCTTTTAGTCATAGAAAATTATCCCGAAAATAATGCCGAAGATATCATAGCAAAAAAAGTTGCTGAAGATATTATAGTCTATGCAGTCCCTAGAAAAATTACAAAGGTAGATTCAATTAAATTAACAAATGTTGGCAAAGTTGATTATGCCTCATATGAAAAAGAACAAGGTTAGTTTGGGGAAGATTTATTTTTTAGATGCAAAATTAAATATTGTTTTGAGTTGTTTTAGCAAAGCATGTCTTATGATGTGCTTTTTTTTAATATGCCTATTGTCTATTGATTTTTCATATTGTATAATTAAATCAAATATAGGAAGGTGACCGAGATGAAAATTACAGACATACGTGTTAAGATAATCGACAAAGAAGACGCTAAGTTAAAGTGTGTAGCCAGCATGGTATTTGATGAAGTGTTTGTAGTGCATGATGTGAAAGTTATTGAGAGTAACGACGGTGGTTTGTTTGTTGTAATGCCCTCAAGAAAAATTCCCTCAGGCGAGTACAAAGATATCGCACATCCTCTAAACAATGAATTTAGAGAGTATGTAAAAGAGGAAATTGTAGGAGCATACAAAAAAGCTCTTGAAGAACAAGAACCTGAACAATAAGCTTTTACTTTTCATATCGATATCAGGTTAAAACTTGTTAAATAATTGTTATTTAACAAGTTAGTAGTATGAAATTAAATGGGCAATACCAAAGTTTTTCTTTGGTATTTTTTTAATAAATATTATTTTTTGCGTTGGGTGTTAGCCTTGATAGATGGTGTAAATTTGTATATAATAATTTTATTGCATACAGTGCAAAATAAAGTTAGGGGCAATTTTCATGAAAGCATATTCAGCAAGTGGAAATAAAAAATTTAAGGTCATTGATGAAATGCCACAAGATGACTCATATATTAAAGTAAAAATTAGTTCAATTTTTCCAATACATGATGATGTTGCTGTCTATGAAGGGAAACTTGATGTCAAGTATCCATTAGTCCCTTGTGGAATTGCTACTGCAATTATTAGCGAAGATAATGATGAGTATGGTTTAAAGCGTGGAGAAAGAGTAATTATAAACCCATATATCAATAAAGAAGAAACTAGTGAAGATTTTACGGATTTTCCAAAATTTGGATTTGAAGAAAATGGCTTTTTATGTGATTTTACAGCAGTGCCTTATGAGAATTTAATTTTATTTCCAGAAGGAGTTAAAGATGATGAAGCTATATTTACATATGCAATATCTTTAGCTTTGACAGTCTTAAGCAATATGACAATAGAGGAAGGTTCATATATTGCTCTTGTAGGCGATAGTGTTCTAAATTTAATTTTAGCGCAGCTTTTAAGATACTATAGAACGATCCCGATTTTTGTATCTAGAGATGATAGATATATTAAACTTGCTAAAAAAGTTGGATGTTATTTTGTCATAAATGAAATGAAAGAAAATGTCACAGAGCGTGTTTATGAAATAACTGGTGGAAGGCTTGCAAAACATACAATATATAATTTGAATACAGGTATATCTACCAATTTTTTACATTTGATTACTGGTTATGGCGGCGATTGCATTATTGCAAATACCTCATATAGAACACTTGCAAAGGTTAATTTAGACATAGGTGGAATATTAAATAAAAAACTAGTCATTAAAGGAATATCTGATGGAATAGATGAGTTTCCTGCAGCAATAAATATACTAGCTCAAAAAGAATTGTCTTTAACAGATATCATTGATACTAAAATTCCTTTTAGTGATGCACCAGTACTTTTTTCAACGCTATCTAAAACTCCCACAACATATGTTTGTCCGATTATAAAAGTTTAAAAATATTTAAAAATTTTTTAAAAATTACAAGTTAAGCTACATTTAAATCCTGTTTTGCGGGAAAATATAAAATATTAATATTGACATGTATTAAGGTCGCATATATAATTAAAATGCAAATATTTAATTAATTATGTAGGTATAAAATAATATGGAAGAAAAAGTTTTTACGGGTTTTACGCTTGAAGAGATGCAAGGATTAACTTCTTTTGTTATACCAGATGGTTTTCAGGTAATTGGTAGAAGTGCTTTTAGAGGCTGTCATAGTCTTATTGATATAACCATTCCAGATGGCATAACTATCATAGATCAGTGTGCTTTTGAGGGATGTATTAATTTAAAAAACATAGTTTTTCCTGAAAGTATCATCACTATAGGGGCTGCTGCTTTTTCTGAGTGCTTTAGTCTTGAGAAGATATTAATTCCTAATGGCGTGAAAAACATTGAGGTATATGCTTTTAGAAATTGTATTAATCTTACTGATGTTTTTATTCCACCTACAGTATCATATATTGATGACCTAGCTTTTTTTGGTTGTAATAATCTTAGTAATATAGAAGTTAGCATTTTAAATCTCGATTATCGTATCATTGACAATTGCTTAGTAGAGCTTGAAAGTAAAAAGCTATTAAAGGGTCTTAAAGACTGCAATCGCATTCCTGTAGATAAAAGAGTTGCAGAAATTGGTTCTTTTGCGTTTAGAGGCTGCCAAAATCTTACCAGTATTTATATCTCAAAAAACATTTCAGAAATTGGATTTGGAGCATTTGCTTCTTGCAAAAATATTTCTAGCATTGAAGTAAGCGAAAACAATCCTAATTACCATAGCGAGAATAATTGTCTAATAGACACATGGTTAAATAGGCTAATTGTTGGTTGTGAAAATAGTATTATCCCTATAGACGAAAGTGTAAATACTATTGAAGCTTCAGCATTTTCTGATAGGGTTAATCTTACTAGTATAAAAATTCCCATGTGTGTTACAAGTATTGAAGCAGGTGCTTTTTTAGGCTGTGAAAATCTTTCTAGCATAAGGGTAAGTCGCGGCAATCCTGTTTATCATAGTGATAATAATTGTTTGATTGAAACAGACAGCAAGACACTAATTGTAGGTTGCAAAGATAGCATTATTCCCACTGATGGCAGTGTAACTAGTATAGAAGATTATGCTTTTACGCGTTGCAAAAATCTTTTAAATATAAATATTCCTGAAACAATTACGAGTATTGGATATGGAGCTTTTGCAGAGTGTGTTAATCTTAAAAATATAAATATTCCTTTGAATGCTGAAATTGAAGAAGCTGCATTTTCAGACTGCAAGAATTTAGAAAATATAAATATTCCAATTGGAAATGAAACTATTGAGTATCAGACCTTTGCTGGCTGTGAAAGTCTTGCAGAAATTATAATTCCTAGCGGTATTACTTCTATTGGTGATAATGCTTTTACAGAATGCATAAATTTTACCAATGTAGTCATTTCAGACACGGTCTTAAACATTGAATCTGCAGCCTTTTGCAAATGTACTAACTTATCAAAATTAGTTATTCCAAAAAATATTGCAAAAATTGAAGGTGGAGCATTTGCTTTTTGTAGTAAGTTAAAACAACTAAACTATGAAGGAACTATAGATGAGTTTGGTAGGATACAAAAAGATAATTTATGGCTTTTAGATTCTAGTATAGAAAAGGTCATTTGTGCAGATGGTGATATAAGTTTTTAGGTAGTTTCAAATATATTTTGACAAGATAGTTTTATTTCAAATAGAAATTTTATAATTTTTAAAAACGCGCCACAGTTGCACTTAACATTAGACTTAACAATAGAGCTACTAGTTTTTACTGTTAGTAAAAAATAGTTGACAATTCTATCTTATGTAAATATAATTTACTAGCATTGATATAAAATATTAAGAGGTAAAGAAAATGAAAGAAGGAATACATCCAGATTATAAAGTAGTCGACGCAGAATGTGCATGTGGTGCAAAGTTCCGTGTTGGTACAACAAAAAAAGTTGATTCAATGAGAGTTGATATTTGCAATGAATGTCACCCATTTTATACAGGTAAACAAAAGATAGTTGATACTGGCGGAAGAGTTGACAAATTCCGTAAGCGTTATGGCCTAAAAGAAGACTAGCTGATTATATCATTTAATAAAAAAAGTGCAGGCCGAAAACTGCACTTTTTTTGCTATTTTAAGAGGCAATGATAGAAAATTAGTCGCAAGGAAGGTCTAAGATTAAGATAAAACTAGCAGAAATAGTTGTATTAATTTTCGGGGATAAAGAGTAGAAAGCTTAGTGTCAAATTAGCAAAAATAGTGTCATAAGTTTGATGAATAATCAGTGAGAAGCTTAATATAACATTAGTAAAAATAGCACCATAAAATTGATGGGTAAATAGAAAAAATAAGGTAAAATTAATAAAAATATCTAAATAAAATCGATAGATATTAGTAAAAATAAAGGAAAAGGTATAGAAATGGCAAAGAAAAATTGTACTCACATAGGCGGACAAGCTGTATTAGAAGGTGTCATGATGCGCGGTAAGGGTGTTATGGCTACTGCTGTGCGCGATCCTCATGGCGAAATACAATTAGATACTGAAAGATTTACACCACCTAGTGAAAAGAATGCTTTTTTCAAAATTCCAATAATTAGAGGTGTTGTAAACTTTTTTAGCAGCATGGCTATTGGAATGAAAACCCTAACTAAAACTGCAGAAGTTTATGGCGATGATGTTGATGAAGCACCTTCAAAATTTGAAAAATGGCTTGCAAAGACTTTTAAAGTAGACATTATGCAAGTTGCAATTGGAATAGGTGTAGCTTTGGGAATATTATTTGCAGTAGGACTTTTTGTTGTAGCTCCTGTATATATAACAAAACTAATTTTTAAATATATTGATTTAAGTGGTCAAACAGCATTTTTGCAATCATTTTATCCCAATTTAACTGCAGGACTTTTAAAGCTATTTATGTTTATCATGTATGTTTTAATCATTGGTCAAATAAAAGATATTAAAAGGCTTTTTAGATATCATGGTGCAGAACATAAAACAATAAGTGCATATGAAAAAGGGCTTCCTTTAACAGTAGAAAACGTACAAAAGCAAAAAACTGTACATGATAGATGTGGTACTACCTTTATCATCATAGTCTTTACAATTTCGTTATTAATATTTTCTTTTGTTAAATGGCATCCACTTGCAATTGTAAATACTTTAATTAGGCTAGCCTTACTACCAGTGATAATGGGTGTTAGTTATGAAGCATTAAAATTCTTTGCAAAGTTTGATAACTGGTTTGTTAAAATCATAAAGGCTCCAGGGCTATTAATGCAAAAACTAACAACTAAAGAGCCCGATGACAAAATGGTTGAAGTTGCAATTGCAGCATTTAATAGAGTTTTAGAAATGGAAGCAAACCCAGAACTTAAAGATGAAAAATTTAGTTTATTTACTTCAATAACTAAAGCAAGACTTGAAATAGAAAAGATAATGCCTGAAGAAAGAAAACATGAGGTAGATTTAGTTTTAATGGATGCATGTGAAATTTCTACAAAATCAGAATTTTCTTTAGTTACAAGACTTGATGATAAGCAAATGACTAGAGCAAAGGAAATTGCAAATAAATGTAAAGATGGTATGCCTATTCAATATGCAAGTAACATAGCATACTTTTATGGCTTAAAACTTTATGTAGATGAAAATGTCTTAATTCCAAGATTTGATACTGAATTTGCAGTAGAACAAGTAATTAAAATTGTTGGAGACGAAAAGGGACTAAGGATACTAGATCTTTGCACTGGTAGTGGTGCTATAGCTCTTGCTATAAAAAGCAATATTGATCCATCAAATATTGTGGTAGCTTCAGATGTTAGTGAAAAGGCACTTGAAATTGCAAGTAAAAACGCTAGTGCATTAAATCAAAATATTGAATTTATACAGTCGGATGGTTTTGATAACATTGAAGGTCCATTTGATATAATAATCTCAAATCCTCCATATGTTAAAAGTAGTGATATAAAAACACTTGATAAAATGGTTAAAGATTATGAGCCATTAAGTGCATTAGATGGTGGGCAAACAGGTCTTGATTTTTATAATAAAATTGCAAGTCAGTATCAAGATTACTTAACAAAAGGTGGTGTTCTTATTCTTGAAATAGGCATAGGTCAACTTGCAGATGTTAAAGCTATGTTTGAAGATAAAAAAGTAGAAGTAGTTTATGACTATAATAATCCACCTGTGGCAAGGGTTTTAATAATTAAGTCAAAGCCATAATTAAGATAGAGCATATTAGTTTGCAATTTAGATAAAAGGTAAAGCCATAATAAGATAAATACCAAAAGGAAGCTGGCAATTTAGATAAAGGGTAAAGCTACAATAAGATAAATATAGCAAAACATATTAGTAATTTAGAAAGAAGGTAAAAGTTATATATTAGTAATAGGTAAAAAATGATTGAAAAATTAGAAGCAATTAAAAGTAGATATGAAGAATTAAACAAGGCTTTAGCAGATCCTGCAAGAATAGGCAGTGAGGAATGGAAGGCTGATTCAATTGAGCATTCAAAACTTGCAGACATTGTTGAAGCATATAATAGATATTTAAAATGTGTTGAAGAGATGGCTCTTTGTGAAGAAATGCAAAGTTCTGGCGATAGCGAAATGGCAGAACTTGCAAAGATTGAATATTATGAGCTTAAAGACACTAAAGAAAAAATTATTGAAGAATTAAAAATTATGTTAATTCCAAAAGATCCAATGGATGACAAAAACGTTATCATTGAAATTAGATCTGGAGCAGGTGGTGAAGAAGCTAGTTTGTTTGGTTATGAGCTAATGAGAATGTACTATAGAGTCGCAGAAAGACAACGCTGGACAATAGAAGAAATAAATTCTAATATGACAGAACTTGGTGGGGTTAAGGAAGTTACCTTCATGATTAAAGGAAAGGGTGCATATTCTAAAATGAAGTATGAAAGTGGTGTTCATAGAGTTCAAAGAGTTCCAGAAACAGAAAGCCAAGGAAGAGTTCATACTTCAACAGTAACAGTAGCAGTGCTACCTGAAGCCGAAGATGTTGATGTTGAAATTGATGAAAAAGATGTAAAGATAGACACCTTTAGAAGTAGTGGAGCAGGTGGACAACATGTCAATAAAACTGAAAGTGCAGTTAGGTTTACACATATACCAACTGGCATAGTTGTAGAATGTCAAGATGAACGTTCACAAATTAAAAATAGAGATAAAGCATGGAAGGTTTTAAAGGCTAGATTATATGAATTTTATCAAACTCAAAAAGATAAAGAATATGCAGAAAATCGTAGAATGCAAGTAGGTACAGGTGATAGATCTGAAAGAATTAGAACATATAATTATTCTCAAGGAAGAGTAACAGATCATAGAATAAATATGAGCCTATATTCATTGCCTGAGTTTTTAGATGGCGATATTTTTGAAATGGTAGAAGGACTTGCCGTTGCAGATCAAGCAGCAAAGCTAAGCAATATGGAAAATATGTAATTCAGCAAAAGGGTATCAAATATATGATATTTTGGCTCCTAAATGATGAATATATAAAGAAAAGAAAAAGGATAGAAAAATTATGAAAGAAAGAATATTTTGGAATGAAAGCAGAAGTTTATTAGAAACTCACAACTTTACGCATGAACTACAAGACGTTAAAGAACCTCAACTTTTTAGAGAAATGTTTAACTATGATGAAGTTCCAAAGACTTTGTTTAACTTTACAAATGTGCCAATGTCTTGTGCTAAAGAAATATGGATGACTGATACAACTTTTAGAGATGGTCAACAATCAAGAGCTCCATATACAGTAGAACAGATTGTAGATCTTTTTAAACTACTAAGTAAACTTGGTGGACCAAATGGTTTAGTTAGACAATCAGAGTTTTTCTTGTACTCAGACAAAGATAAAGAAGCAGTTAGAAAATGCCAAGATTTAGGTTTAAAATTTCCTGAAATCACAAGCTGGATTAGAGCAAGTCAAAAAGATTTTGAGTTAGTGAAACAAATGGATGTTAAAGAAACTGGAATTTTAGTTTCTTGTTCAGACTATCATATCTTCAAAAAAATGAATTTGACTAGGAAACAAGCTATGGATAAATATCTTGGTGTGGTAAAAGAAGCTTTATCATACGACATTATTCCAAGATGCCACTTTGAAGACATAACAAGGGCAGACTACTATGGTTTTGTAGTCCCACTAGCTGCAGCAATCAAAAAACTTGGTGATGAAGCCAATATGCCAATAAAAATTAGATGTTGTGATACTATGGGATACGGTGTTTCATATCCAGGAAGTGCGATGCCAAGAAGTGTTCAAGGTATCATTTATGGATTAAAGCATTATGCAGAAATTCCATCAGCACAAATTGAATGGCACGGACACAACGATTTTTATAAAGTTGTTACAAATGCTGCAACCGCTTGGTTATATGGTGCAAGTGCGGTAAACTGCTCACTTTTAGGTATTGGTGAAAGAACTGGTAATTGTCCTCTTGAAGCTATGGCAATTGAGTATGCTTCATTAAGAGGAGAAACTGATGGTATGGATTTATCTGTTATCACAGAAATTGCAGATTACTATACAAATGTAATAGGATACAAAATTCCTTCAAGAACTCCTTTTGTAGGAAAGAGTTTTAATTTAACAAAAGCGGGTATTCATGCTGATGGGCTATTAAAAGATCAAGAAATATATAATATTTTCAATACGGAAAAGATTTTAAATAGACCTCCTCTAGTTGCTATTGATATTAACTCTGGTCTTGCTGGAATAGCTTTTTGGATGAATGCATTTTTCCATTTAAAAGGCGATCAAATAATTGAAAAAACTGATCCATTAGTTAAAGAAATGAAAGAGCTTATAGACAAGCAATATGCAGAAGGCAGAATCACAACAATTGGTGATGATGAACTTGTTGGCATTATTGATAGAATTGATTCTAATAGACTTAGAAAATTATATAAAGGAAAGAAAGATTAAAATAGAAAAAGGGGGGACTGTTAAGAAACTAAAAGCCTTTTAACAGTTTTTTCTTTAATTAAAAGACAAACACCACGATGAGGGAATGGCTGTTTTTAATATTAATTGAAACATAAATGCATTTATAAATCGTGTCCCAAAATTTCTTAAAGCTCCTTTTTCTTTGTCAAAATACAAACGCGATGAGGAAATGGCTATTTTTGATATTAATTGAAACATCTATACATTTATGAGCCGTTTCCTAAATTTTCTTAATAGTCTTTTTAATATTTGGTATGGATAAGGTAAAAGGTAATTTATTTGTAGCTTTAACTTTTTCAAAAGAAGAAGTAGATAAGATATATAAACATCTAGAAGATATTGTAGATGATAAAGAAAAGCTTGTTAGCAAAGACAAGATGCATTTAACCTTGGTATATATTGGCAAAAACGATAACGTTGAAGTAATAATTGAAGCATTAAACGATATTAATTTAGATGCCTTTGAAATTAAGATTGGAGAGATTTATCAAATGCCAAAGGTAAATGTATATGTTTTGAATATTGAAGAAAGTGCTAGTTTAAATGAGTTACAAGAGTTTGTAGAAAAGAAAATGTATAAAGCTAAAATTGTATTTGATAAAAAGGAAAGATTTATTCCTCACATAACAATATCAAGAAAAAAGATTGAATATAAAAAAGTTAATTTTAAAATGAATTTGAATGTTTCAAGTTTTGATCTAATTGCAAGCATTCCTAGTGGACAAGGCGTTAGATATGAGATTTTATTTACAAAAAATTTAAAAAGATAGGTTAGTTTTTCTTGTGTGAAAACAAGTTAAGATTTGAGATTTCGGTCTTGAAAAATATATTGTATATGTTAAAATATATGTATAACTCAAAAGAGAGGTTTATATGATAAAAATAATTTACGGTGCAAAGGGTTCAGGCAAGACTAAAAAAATTATTGAAATGGCAAATGAAAGCATTGCAAAAGAACTAGGGGACATCGTTTTTATCGCAGACACATCAAGATATATTCATGAAATAAAATATCAAATAAGATTTACAAACTCAAAAGAGAGTAACATACAAACGGAAGACGGATTTATTGGTTTCATTCAAGGAATGCAAGAAGCAAACTATGATATTCGTCTCTTTTTTATTGATGGAGCTGCAAGAATGATAGGGAAACCAATTGCTGAAATGGAGTCATTTTTTGAAAGATTACTTCAAATTTCAAATAAAACTGAGGCAACTTTTGTTTTAACTATATCTGCAGATTATGAGGATTTACCAGAGTTTGTTAAAAAATTTACAACAAAAGACGGAGCGATATAGGTGGATTATATAAGTACTAGAGGAGAATACGGCTCGCTTTCAAGTCAAGCTATATTACAAGGAATTGCTAAAGATGGCGGATTATATGTTCCGGCATCTTTTCCTATTTTATCTAAAAATGAACTTGAGTCTTTGATTCCTTTAGAGTATTACGAAAGAAGTGCATATATAATAGGAAAATTTTTAACAGATTATAGTCAAAAGGATTTAGAGACCTATACTAAAAAAGCATATTCAAGATTTGATGGAGACCCAGCACCAGTTTTAAAACTTGATGACGAAATATATATATTAGAGTTATTTCATGGTCCAACTTATGCATTTAAAGACATTGCTTTAACTTTACTTCCACATCTATTAGTAGGGGCAAGAAAACAACTGAAAGTTAAAGAAAAAACTTTGATTTTAGTGGCAACCTCTGGTGATACTGGTAAAGCTGCACTTGAAGGATTTAAAGATGTTGATGGCACAGAAATTGTCGTAATATATCCAGCTGATGGAGTTTCTGAAATGCAAAAGCTTCAAATGCAAACAGCGGCTGGAGAAAATGTCCATGTAATAGGAATTAATGGAAACTTTGATGATGCACAAGCTGCAGTCAAGAGAATATTTGGAAGTGAAGAAGCAAATGAAAGGTTTGCATCTATGGGATATTCATTAAGTTCTGCAAATTCAATAAATTGGGGAAGATTGGTTCCGCAAATTGTATATTATTTTTCTGCATATCTTGATATGGTAGGCTCAGAAGAAATTAAAATGGGGGACAAAGTAAACTTCGCTGTTCCAACTGGAAATTTTGGGAATATTTTAGCTGGATATTATGCAAAAAGAATGGGCTTACCAGTAAATAAGTTAATTGTTGCATCAAATAAAAATAATGTCTTAACTGATTTTTTCAATAAGGGTGAATATAATGCTAATAGAGAATTTTATAAAACCATGTCACCTTCAATGGATATTTTAGTTTCTTCAAATTTAGAAAGACTTTTATTTGAGCTTTATGACAGAGACTTTGAAAGAATTATTGATTTGATGGAAAAACTAAAATACGATAAATCATATCTTGTAGATGTTGAAGATATTGAAGAAAAACTATCTGAATTTATCGCATATGACACAAACGAAGAAGATACTTTAGAAACAATAAAGGATATAGAGCTTATGTTTGGTTATGTAATGGATCCACATACAGCAGTCGGCGCAAATGCCCTATACCTATATCTTGGTGACTCAAATGATAAACATAAGAGTGTACTTGTTTCCACTGCAAGCCCATATAAATTTGCATCTGATGTAGTTTATGCACTTGAAGGGGTTAAAGTAGAAGGATTTAAAGCTGTTAAAAAGCTAAATGATTGTACAGCACTTGAAGTCCCAAAACAAATACAAGAATTAAAATCTTTAGAAAAACGGCATACATTAGTTGTAGATAATTCTGAAATAGAAGAAACAATATATAAATTGCTTGAAAAATAAAATAGGCATAAGTCTTTGCTTGTGTAGAGGATTGAAGGTAAGGCCGCCAAAATTGGCGGTTTTTACTTTTTAAACTTATATTAGTTATTTTTGGCTTTAATTGGCTACATGATAGAGTTTCTATACATATTAAGTTATATTATTAAAGTGCTAATATTTTATATCTTTAGTTTGCTTAGTGAGCATTATTTAATGTTTTAATTTAAAAAATGCAACAAAAAATTGCTTTTTTAATAAAAATATGGGACTATTCTATAATTTTACAATAAAAAACGCAAAGAAAAATTGCGTTTTATTTTAAAGTGTGATATTCTAATATATGTGGGAGAGGAAATGGAGGACGAGTATGATAGACATTAAGAATATTTATATAGACGGATATAAGAATATCGATGAATTAGATATGAATTTGGCAAAAATAAATGCACTTTTATCCGCAAATAATTATGGTAAATCAAATGTTTTTTCAGCCATTGAGTTTGGTTTTGATTTTATTACAAAACCGTCTAACATAAAAAACAGTATGATGAAAAGGATTGCAGAAATGCCGTTACTTACTGTCAATTGGGGCAAAAATTTTAAATTTGAAATTACTTTTGATTATCCTGTTGATAATAACACAAATTCTGTTAAATACGGCTTTGAATTATCTTGGCAAAAAAATGCTAAAGAACAAGGGAAAATTATTTCAGAATATTTAAAAATAAAACAATTAAATCAAAGTCAAAAATATGTATCTTATATTGATAGAACTTTGAACAATGCAAAATACAAATCATCAAAAACGGGCAGATGTGATAAAGATATTTTGATAAAAGGAGATGAGCTTGTTATCAATAAGATACAAGCCTTTGATGATTTATTTTATTTAGAGATTGTTAATGCAATAAATTCTTTGAAGATTTTTGTTGATAGAAGATTTGATGTAAGTGAGTTGTTTGATGAAATTCCATTTATTCAAAAAAACTTTGATGAAGGCTCTCCTCACGATGAGATTACACTTGCAAGAACATTGTATTTTCTAAAAAAGAATAAAAAATCTAAATATGAGTTAATAATAAACACCTTAATGGATTTTTTCCCGTATATTTTGGATGTCAAAATAAAAGAGTTTAAGGTTTCAGAGCAAAATATCGATGTAAAAGTAGATGAAAAAGGTCCATTTGAAATTGCTAATTCAATTTTTGTCTTAGTTGTGTCAAATAAGTTTATGCCACAAACTGTTTCTTTTAAATTGATGTCTGATGGTGCTAAAAGAATGTTATTGCTGCTAACACATATGGCCTTGATAGATATCAAAGAGATACCGATCATTGGTATTGAAGAACCAGAAAATTCTGTGCATCCTGGTTTGTTTAAAAAATACATAGGTATAATTGATGGTTTTATGGAGCATACTAAAGTAATTATTACAAGTCATTCACCATATTTAATCGATTACATCGACTTATCTAATTTATATATTGGTGAGCCTACTGATGATGGAAAAGCTGTTTTTAAGAATATATCACAAAATGGTATCAATAAAATTAATAGATATGCCGAAGAAATGGGAATAAAAACAGGAGAATATTTGTTTTCAATTGTTAATGGCGATGATTTTGATAAGGAACTATTAAAAAAATATTTGGAAAAATAATAATGGAAAAGAAACGAATATTAGTAATGGTTACGGAAGGACCAACGGATCAAGAGTTTTACAAAAAAGTAATAGAATTTACCAAAAACCAAACTAAATGTTTGCGGTTTAATTTTGATGAAATTAAACATATGTGTGCAGCAGGAATAGGTAATATGCATAAAAAAAATGCTTGCTGAGTTTAAGATTGAGATTTGTTGTAATCCTGAGTTTTTAGATTACGAAAAAGTTGTATGTTTTTGTTATGATTTGGATGTTTTTAAATCAGCAATGAATATAGCACCTATCGATATTGAAAAAATGAAAGATGATTTTAGGGGATGTGGCGCAGACAAAATCATTGAAATTAAAGCAAATCCAAATATAGAAGATTTTTTTATGTATGATATAGAAGGAATTAAAAAATTTTTAAGACTAGGAAGAAATTATAAGCTGCCTAAGAAAAGGGGATTAGAGGCACTAAAGCAAATGTACAAAGACGGCTGTAAGCTATACATAAAAGGAACAAGGACTACGGGATTGGTCGAATCTCTTAATATGGGTTTAATATTATCAAAAATTTGCAGTCAAGTTAAAAGTTTGTGTGATGAATTAGGCTATGACTGTAATGGAGATATTTGTCAAGGGTAGTTCTATTTTTAAATGTTGGGTGCAATCTATTGGTTTTAATTGAGCAATAATGGGATTTAATCACATAAGTACGTATATAAAATATATTTTTCAATAAGATGTTTGGCACTGAAGAATTAGAAAAATGTGTTTTTTTGCAAACTGTAAATTTATGTTGCTCAATTGAAATTATCTAAGGCATATATGTGAGAATTTGCGATTTATTTAATATAGACTATTTCCATTAAAGTTATATTTTTATTAAAATGCTAATATTTTATATCTTAGTTTGCTTATTTACTATTATTTGATAAAATGTTAAATGTAAAGTGAAGGAGATTTTAAGGCATGGAACAAGAAAGAAAGACTATTTATTCTGCAATACAACCAACAGGAATCATAACAATAGGAAACTATATTGGAGCTATTAACAATTGGGTTAAGTTTTTAGATGATTTTAATTCAATTTTTGCTATTGCTGATTTACATTCATTGACAGTTAGACAAAATCCAACAGAATATAGGCAAAGGGGCCTATCATTTTTTGCGCAATTGATAGCATCAGGACTTGATCCTGAAAAATGCATTTTATATTTCCAATCTCATGTACCAGCACATGCTGAATTAACTTGGTTATTAAATTGCTATACCTATGTAGGTGAAATGCAAAGAATGACACAGTTTAAAGATAAGTCAGCAAAAAATGAAGACAATATAAACATGGGACTTTTAGATTACCCTGTTTTAATGGCAGCAGATATTTTGCTTTATCAATCACATTATGTGCCAATAGGAATAGATCAACAGCAACATATGGAAATCACTAGAGATATTGCAATTAGGTTTAACAATCTTTATGGAGATACATTTACTGTTCCAGAAGGATACTATCCAAAAGTTGGAGCAAAAATATTTTCTCTTCAAGATCCTACTGCAAAAATGAGCAAATCTGATCCAGACCCCAACGGTTCAATTTCAATTATTGAAGAACCAGATTCAATTGCAAGAAAAATTAGAAGAGCTGTAACTGACTCAGAAACTGAAGTGAGATATGATGTGGAAAATAAGCCTGGGGTATCAAATCTTTTGGTTATTTTATCTGTTATGAGTAGACAATCTTTAGAAAGTGTTATTGATAAATATACTGGATATAGTTATAAAGAGTTAAAGGAAGCTGTAGCCGAATCTATCATTGAGCACTTTGCTCCAATAAGGGCAGAATATGCAAGATTAATGAAGGATAAAGCATACCTTTTAGAAACTGCAAAAGAGGGTGCATCAAAAGCTGCATATCTTGCAAGCAAAACTTTACGTAAAGTTAAAAGAAAAATGGGGCTTGTTGAATTGAAATAAGGCTTATACCAATATAGATTTAAATAGGTATATATGTTTTTAAATGATAGAAGTGAAGGTTCAAAAAACGCAAGGACTAGACCCTCGCAAAGACTTACCTTGGCAGGCTTTGGTGCAGCCATTTCTGTTATGTCAATTATTTTATCTTTCTATGTAAGACCGTTAAAGCTAGTTTTTCGTATAGTCACTGTTATGGGTTTGATGTTACCTCTTACAAAAGGGTATTATAAAGAGTCTTTTTTAGCATATATTGGAGTTATTGCAATAGGTGCTGTGTTTATAAATATTAAAATAGTAAGTTTCGCTTTTATAGGTGGCCTTTATACAATAATTGCAGTTTATTTAGATAGAAGTACGGAGGAAGGTAAAATCAAATGGTATTATGCGGCCTTAATAAGAATCGCATATGCTACGGCTTTATTTTGGATTTTATTTGGAGTAATAAGTATCTTTTTTAGAATTTCAAGTCTTGGCTATATATGGAATCCGTATGCAACATATTTTATGGCAAACCTCGTTTTTATTGGTATATTTCTAGTGTATGACAAGATTGTAATTTTTTGGTTTGATGCTTTTTCTAAATTAATTAATAGAATAAGTGCATATTACTAATTAATTCTTTTTATAGTTTGTTAAGTGCTCATATAACATTTTGGCTTCTATGCTTTTTCCAAATTAATTGTGCATATTACTAATTAATTTTTTTATAGTTTGTTAAGTTAATGTGTGTTCATAGAACATTTTTGTGTTGTATTGAATTTTGTTTAGTTAATGTATATAATAACCATACTAAAGGGACGGTGTGCTATATGATTGATTTAAAAAATGATTGGACTGAAATTTTAAAACCTGATTTTGAGAGTGAAAGTTATCAAAAACTTCGAGAGTTTTTAAAGTATGCATATAAAAATACTACAGTGTATCCGGATATGTATGATATTTATAACGCACTAAGGTTAACCTCATATGAAGATACAAAAGTTGTTATACTAGGTCAAGATCCTTATCATGGCCCTGGTCAAGCACATGGTCTTGCTTTTCCAGTGCAGACAGTTGGTAAATTCCCGCCATCACTACAAAATATTTTTAAAGAATTAAATAAAGAGTTTGGATATGAAATTCCAAAAACGAATGGAAACTTAACTTCATGGGCAAAACAAGGAGTTTTACTTTTAAATACCTTATTAACGGTTGAAGAATATAAGCCAAGTTCCCATATGAAAAGGGGTTGGGAAGAATTGACAGACAGCATTATAAATCATTTAAATAATAGAGAAAATCCTATGGTATTTTTATTATGGGGTACTTTTGCAAGATCTAAAAAAGCTTTAATTACAAATCCTAAACATATTGTTTTAGAAACAACTCATCCATCGCCACTTTCAGCATATGGCGGATTTTTAGGAAGCAATTGTTTTAAAAATGCAAATGAAGAGCTTATCAAGATGGGATATGAGCCTATTAATTGGCAAATTAAAGATTGATTTCATATAAAAATTAAACGTTTGATTTTGCTAAAACAAGGCTACGCGTATAGCTTTTTTAGATGGTTTTAATATATTAATGGAAGGCTTGTTTTAATTATAAAAATAATTGACACTAGATATTGACTAAGGTATAATAATTTAGCACGCTAAAAATGTGTAGAAACTTTTAATTAAAAAATATTGCGAAATTTTCGAGAGAAAAATTCGAGAATGTGGGCTGATAGCTCAGGTGGTTAGAGCGCACGCCTGATAAGCGTGAGGTCGGTGGTTCGAGTCCACTTCGGCCCACCAATGTCATAGTTATGACAAAAACTAGTACCTTGACAACTGCATATAAAAATAGAAAAACATAGAGAATATTGACGAAGAATATCTTAAAATAAGAAATACGTAAAGTAATAAGGTAATACGAAAGAAATCTAGAAACGGAATACAAGTTTGCTGGAGAGTAAATTAACAATATTTTCATTG
>JAAZJD010000104.1 GCA_012800525.1 Clostridiales bacterium | reverse complement strand
ATGGCGGAAGCGAAGGGATTTGAACCCTTGGTACCCTTATGGGGTACACACGATTTCCAGTCGTGCACCTTCGGCCAGCTCGGTCACACTTCCGTATTTATATTAAGTTTTGACACATTTTATTGCCGTGCTTTAATATTATGAACTAAAATGAAGTATAAAGCAACAAAAGGAATGTGTTTTTGATAGCTTGTAGTTCAAAACTAGATGATAAAAAAGCAGAAAAACTATTGTGATGAATTGCAGTTTTTAGGCCCAAAATACAGGATTTAACGAGTGAAAGCTTGCTAGTTGAAACTATATAAGCGATAGGCGTTTTAATGGAAATAGTGGAGTTTTAAACCTTTTTTCTTTACAAGAATTGTAGAAATTAATATAATCGTGTATAAGGAGAGTGGCATTATGAATAATTTTATGAATATGTTTTTAGCAACTACCTCACAAGAGACTGCAAATGCATTGCAAAAAATAGGATTAACTTATGGAAAGAGCATTTTAGAGTCAATTGCGCTCATATTAGTAGGGGTAATAGTAGCAAAACTTATAACAGGTATTATAAGAACTGTATTTAGCAAAACTAAGGTTGATGGTTCTATAGTTTCCTTTATGGCATCTATAGCCAAAACTGCAATAGCATTGTTGTTTTTCTTTTTAATACTTAAAGCATTTAAGATTGACCCAACCTCAATTGCTGCAATCGCTGGTGCTTCTGGTATTGCTGTTGGTTTTGCCTTAAAAGATACTTTATCAAATCTTGCAAGCGGTGTTATGCTTTTAATAACTAAACCGTTTAAACAAGATGATTTGGTTATGATAGGTGGCTTTACTGGTTCTGTAAAGAAAATCACCATAACCGTAACCGAACTTTTAACAGCTGATAATACAGCAGTGATTATTCCCAACAATAAAATCGTATTAAATGAAATTGTAAATTATAGTACAAAGCCTACAAGAAGAGTTGAGCTTGTTGTAAATATTGGATACAAATATGATATGGATGAAGTTTTAGAAATATTGCATCAAGCAATGGATTCAGAGCCGTTAGTATTAAAAAATCCTGCAGCATATGTTGAGATTGTTGGCTTACAGCCTCATGCCGTTGAATACAAAATGAAAATGTACACAAAAACTGAAGATTATTTTGCTGTTAGAAATAATTTTTATTCTACAGTATTGAGGTTTTTGAAAAACAATGGAATTACAGAAGCAAGGCCAGTATATGAAGTTATTAAGCAAGAAAACGCTCTGCTTGGTCCTGATTTAGATGAAAATGATGGAGGTGATCTAGATGTTTAGTATGTTTTTATTAGCTGCAGCTATAGAAAATGAAATGTTTGGATTAAAATGGTATTTTTACTTTGCATTTTTAGGCGCAGTAATTGTAGTTTCTTTAATTATTTTAGCCTTATGGAAAAAACAAACAAATACTTATCTTGCATATAAATATACAAAAAAGAGCAAGGCGCAATTACTAAAAGCAAAAGAAAATAAAAATTATAAAGTTAAGATAATGGTAGCTCAAAACTATATGGAGAGTGCAGATTTTTATATTGCACAAGATGATAGAACTGAAGATGTTTCTTTAACTTTTGATAGAAGAGAATTGATAAGTGAGATTTTAACTCTTGTTAAAAAATTAAACCAAGAGGTTAAGCAAGGTAAATCTATAAACTTTTTATTCATTGATCAAATTGTAGATAAGATGGATAGTTTGGAAAATATAAAATAAACTATATGTATTAATTAGCATTTTAAAATAAAAAAAGGTGCCTAGATACACCTTTTTTTTATATTGTATATAATAAGTTAGATACTTTTATCTTCTTTTCCTAAGAATGAATACTGTGCTTATTATTACTATTATTAAAGCAACTACACCGATGATTATGTATATTAGAATGTTGCTTGAACTTTCTTGAATGAAAGCAATATTTGAAGCATTTTCAACATTAACTGTGATATAGCCTTCATCGTCTACTTGAGCTAGTTTATATTGGTAATTATTATCGCTATCAAAAATAATTATTTTTACTGTATCTTCACCATACAATGCCTCAGGAGTTTTTATTCTCAATTTAGATGTTCCATCAGTGATTTTTTCATTGCTTTCAGCATTAACTACAGAAATCCTATAACTTCTAATAAGTTTTTGTGAGCTACTTAATGCTTTAGAAATAGTGGGTTCATTTTTGTCATTTCTTTCAATATCAACTATATAATCTGGGTCATACCCTTCGTCAGATTGAAGCATAATATCAATTCCAAGTTTTTCTGTTGTTAATTTATCTTTTAGAATAGTTATAACCACATTCAATGGTTCAGGAGCATAATATTCACTCGTTTCTGCAGATTTTAATGTTATGTTATATTTACCTGGTTCTACAAAGCGATTTGCTACTTTAGTATCTCTAATATAAAGTTCAACAGGTTGATTTGAAGAAGAAGTAGCTACGATTGTTACTGGTTTACCATCATATTTTTTAACAATATTGGTTGAAGCAATATTAATCACAGAATCCCATTTTCTAATTATATAGACACCATCTATAAATGTAATTTCATAGTTGGAGTTATCGTAGGTTCCAATAATAGCATATTCTCCAATAGCTGTTCCTTCAGGATCTTTATAAAGAGAGACATTTAAATTATCATTGAAAAAGACTCTACCAGATGTAATAGTATAGCCATCTTGATCTATTACAATTGCTTCACCATGAGCTGTTGAGATATCATGTATTTCAATGGTAAGCTTTGCTTTTGTAATCTTGTATGCTGCACCTGTAAAGGTAATTTCATAGTTAGTGTTATTTAAGGTTCCTTGGTTAATTGCATATGTTCCTACAGAATATCCACTAGCTCTTCTTAGGGAGCCACTCAATGTATCACTGTAAGCTAGCGTGCCTGCAGTTATATCATATCTTAAAGGTCTTTCGTTAGCACCATATTCTTGCTCAATGCTTCTAGCCTTTATAGAAATAGGTCTTGCTGTGATAATAACATCGATATTATCATCTTGAAGAGATACTTCATAGTTTTGATTTGCAGAATTTAAAGTACCAATCGTTACTTTATAGTTTCCAACGTTGTTAGAAGTTCCACCACTATGTCCAAGTGTGCCAGCAAGAGTATCATCTCCTAATAAAGAACCACTAACAATTGAATAATCTATTGTATAAGCTTCTCCGTAAACTGCACTTGTTGCTTCAGGTAAAACAACGATTTGTCTAATTCCGATAGAATAAGTTGCACCAGTTATAAATATAATCTTATAGTTTCTATTTCTTCCGCTTCTATTGTCTAAAGTTCCTTGTTCTATTGCATAAATACCAACATTTACTTTGTCAGCTACATAAAGTTCTCCTTCGAGTGAATCAGTTTCTAAAACTGCATCTACAGGGCTAATTGAATATGTTAACTCTTCTGGTGCATCACCATACTCTAACTCAAAACTATTTGGAGTAATTGTTACTTCTATTTGTTTGATTGTGTAAGTTCCATTAGTAAAGACGACGTTGTAATTTGAGTTGCCTAAAGTTCCAATAGTAATATTATACTTCCCAGCATAACCACTTTCTGTGTTACATACTATTTCTCCAGAGAGTGTATCAGCTTCAAGCAAACCTTCAGTTGATGTTTTTGCAGTAATAAGGTAGGTAAGAGGCACTAAGGCTTCTGAATATGTAGATTCTTTATTTTCAGCTTTTACATAGACATTTCTTCTTAGAATTTCAAATTTATTTGCATTTGAAGTACCACTAAAAGTCAATGTATAGTTTTGATTGTCCCAATTAATTGTATCCAAGTCGTAAGTGGCAACATTATCTCCAGATTCTCTAGTGTAAGTCACATTAACAGTATCTGAGAAATATGGCGTGTTAATTGACTCTCTTAAAATAGGGTCTGTTGTTCCATAAATTTTCGTAAATTTTCTAGGCTCTATGGATATTTGACGTTTTGTGATTGAGAAAGCATTTACATTTTCATTTGCACCAAATGCAATTTGATAGTTATCATTGTTCACTGTAATAGAAGATGCGATAAAGTCATAAGTGTTTACATTTTCACCAGAATTTCTTGCAAAACTTATTTTGATTACTCCATCATTATCTAAACCATTACGATTAATGTAAAACTCGGGGTCATTAGCACCATAAATTTTTGTTTTTCTACTTGCATCTATTTCAGCCTTTGTAATCGCAGTTAAGGTAGCTTTATTAACAACAACAACTAAATTTAATACTCCTGCTTCAAAGTTAGCACTTGGGTTAGTTCTTATGGTTAATGGATAACTTCCTGCAAATGTATATTTGTTTCTCCATGCTGGAATGATCGGGTTATCAGTGTTTGTGTGAGACATTGTAATTGTTTGTTCTGATCCATTATATATGAGTGTTTTTATTGTGCCGTCTTCTCCAGTTGTTGCACCATCAACTGTAATGACCGTTGGGCTTTTTCTAATTACAAAAATTGCACCTGTTTCAAAAATAATATTATAGTTTGGATTTGGATTTGAACCTTCAACATCATTTGATAAAGTACCTTGTAAAATAGAGTAGTTACCAACAGTTTCACCATTAGATCTAGTTAAATCCCCAACAAGTCCATAACCATCAACTAGGGCATTTCCAGCATATGTTGCATTTACTGTATATTCAAGCTCTGGATCTATTCCACCATATACTTTGCCTTGATTTGCATTTGGAGAGATAGTGATAACTCTAGGGGTTATCGTATATTTTGCTGATATAAAAGTGATATCATAATTAGCATTGTTAGCATTTGTAAGAGTGCCTTGTAAAATATCGTATTGACCAACAGTAATAGTTTCTAAATTATCTCTTACAAGACTTCCTTGTAAAGTTTCTCCATATGCTGGTTGAGCACCTCCAGTAAATCTATATTTAATTTCTTTTTCTGGCTCACCAAAAGGTGAATTTGTTCCAGTAGCAGTAATTTGTAAGCTGCGTTTAGTTATTTCATAATATACCTTGGTAGAACTCAATTGAATGTCATATTGTGCTCCATTAATTGTGCCTAATTTGATTTCATAAAACCCAACATTTGTACCAGGCTCTCTTCTAAGACTACCACCAAGTGGATATCCATCAATAATGGCATCAGCACCAGCTTCTAAAGGACTTCTAACTTCAACAGTATATGTGATTAAAGTATCTTGTGCAGCTCCATAAACACTCTTGATATTCGAATCTGGGGTTATTAAAATAGGTCTTTGTTTGATTTGGAAACTTTCGCCTTGTTGTACAGTAAAATTATAATAATCAATAGGTGTCCCCAAATCGTTTACAGCTTGAATTGTGCCTAATGAATAGGAGTATAATCCAACTTCATGACCCGTTTGTCTTGACAAATCTCCTTGAATGTCATCGCTTCCAATTAAATTCATAGATAGAGTATATGAGTAAGGAGATTCTACCGTGGCTCCTTGCCCATCAAAGTATTTGGATTGATTAGCATCAGGAATTATTGTGATAGCTCTCTTTTTTACTTGGACACTAACAGGATTTGTAATTGGTATACATTCACCAAGCACAGCATCATATTTAGAGTTAAAGATTATGACATAGTTAGGGTTTGGATTGACTCCTTCGACATTATTTGAGAGTGTGCCTTGTTTAATTTCATAGTTTCCAGGAGTAGCATATGTGCCTTCATATTCAATTTCTAGAAATCCCACTAATTGAGACATATCAATTACGGCACCACTTCCTGTCCAAGCGATATATTGAATGTTATTGTCAATAGTTTGACCATAGATTATGCTTTGTCCCACTAGAGGTTCAATATGAGCTTCTAAAGTACGGATTACAAATTTGTTTTGACCATCAAAAGTTATTATATATTTTGGATGGATTAGAGAACTATCAGTGATTATATTGTATTGACCAATTTCAGTTGGTATTTGAGAATATTCATCTCTTTCATACTGCAAATTAATAACTATTGTAGGCTGTGCTTGCCCTTCAGGTTGTTCTTGACCTAAAGTATCACCAAGCACTAAACCATCTCCGCCAACAGTTGCAAAAGTGAGTAGGTTTTCTGCTGGAGGAGTTGAGAGATAGTCTACATTTACGACAGCGGGGCTTACTGTTATAGGTCTTTTATTTATCCTAAACCAAACTGGCAAGCTATGGCTAGGATGTGTTCCAGCCTCTCCGCTTAGTAAGATAGTATAATTTTTATTCCATGAAGGATTATCTCTAATCGTTGAAATATCAAATTCCTTATCCCCAACATTTATGCAAATATTGTCAGTATTTGTTGCATGTTTAACCTTGATTGTAGTATTTATTGTGTCCCATGAAGCTAGAGCTGGCTTTGTTGGATCAGCAGTATTTTCAAAAGTGAGATGATCATCGGGATCTTGATAAGCACTATTGATGCTAATTGTTGGAATTAGATCACCATATTTGCCTTCAATGTAATAAACTCTTTTTCCATCATCTAGTGTAAATTTTGGTATGATTGTAATCCCTCGTTTCAATATGTTATATTGTGCTTTTCTTGCATAAGGGTGTTCATCTGTCAAAATATTATAGTTTGGATTGTTTCCATTTCTAATACAAACTTCTTTATCGTGTCGATTTACTATGTAATATAATCCAGCATTTTTATCATCTGTGGGCTCATAATCAGAAATTTTTACCCTTAATGGTGAGCCAACTAGTGTATCACCAAATGGTAGTGCACCAGTTCCAGCAACTAAACCTTTTGTAATGGTATAACTTGTTTCCAAATTTACTGCTGGATCACCATAAATTTGTTCAACTGGAGTCATTGTTAATTCAATGTCTCTTCTTATAATTTCAAAAGGTGTAGCTCCTGCATGGAAAATAACAGAGTAATTTGGATTTAAACTAGGAGTAGTAATAGTTCCTTCCGTATATGTATAACTTGCACTAACATTTTCACCAGCCTTTGGTCCAGTTTGTCCCAATCTACTGCGGGAAATCGCTCCACTTAAAGGATATTCTGGAACAATTACATGTGATGGATATGTATGATCGGATGGTTTTTGTAATACAACAGAATAGAAAAATACTGGATCTTCATCACCATATACTTTTCTTCTAGTATTGACATAACTATCCCCAACTAGTCTATCTGATAAATCTGGTGTTACTTTAACTGCTCTTGGTGTAATTGTATATATTGCACCAGTATAATTTTCTTCAATGTCGACTATATAGTTAGCATTTCCAACTGATCCAAAAGTGATATCATACTCATCAACTATTGCAGTGTTATATGTATTTTCTGGGGTACTAGGGTTGTGTAGTTGTCTAGCAGTGGTTGTTAGAGTAATGTTAGGATCAAAGCTCGCGCCTTGATATTTGACAATTCCATATTCAAATTCTCCAGCTGGGTCAGAGGTAGTAAAGTTTTTGGATATATCTACATATCTATCTCCAAAAATTTGTGTCGCTGGCTGAGCTGTCACATTGATAGGGCGCTTACTTACACTGATGGAAACTGTAATGTCAGTTGGATCATTAAACTTTAGTTTTGAATCAGCATCTAGTACATAGCGAACAGAAGGAGTATGAGATGTAGCATTAAATAATGTGCTTGGTTCAGTTACAAAGCGCCACTCACCAGTTATGGCTCCAATATCCGTAGTGTAACTAGTATCAGTTGCATGCTCAACTGTTCCACTTAAATCAGCACTTCCAATATATGTACCATATGTGATGCTAATCGATGTAGCACTAATATTTGCATTTGCTTTAACTATGTTAAAGTTAGCACCAATTGCTCCGTCATAGTTAGCATACATTGTAGATGCTGTCACTGATGCTATATTGCCAACATTTATATTGTAAGCATAAGCAACACTAAAGTGTGTGTTTTCTGTAAGATTGACATTGTTCCCACCATTTGCACTATCACCTTTTTGGCTATCTTGCATTGTTACAACAGGCTTGTGTTCTTTACCATTAAACACAAAATCATCGGGTAACACATTGCCAATGGCAGATTGTCCATTGTATCTTGCAGTCATAGTGTGATGATTAAGTGGTTTTTTATCTATCTTAGCAGAACACGTTATAGTGGTGTTAGCAGGTAGTTTATAGTTATTGGCATCGGTACCTATAATGGCAGCCGTTGCTTGAATTGTCTTGTTTCCAGCATTCCAGTCAGTAAAGACAGCTCCACTTCTTACACTAGCAGCAGGCACAACATTGTCTCCAGAAATTAAGCCTGTTATATCGAATTCTATTACGATGTCACTCGTTGCTGTTGCTTCTCTTGTAGCATAAATACCTATAGTAGATACGGTCCAATCAAAGATTTTAGCAGTAGAAGCAGGTACTGACATACTCATCGTTATTTCTTTTTGTGTAATTTCCCCAATATTTATCTTTTCAGATTCTGCGTTAGTAATGTTGTAGTTAAGTAAGCGATATTCATTTCCAGAAGTTGCTTGAAGAGCATCTGCAACAACTTTTGGATTGCATCCTGATTCTGAGATATTAATAACCTTTTTAATGCCCACATTCTTATTTTCATATTTTGATTTAAACACATTTGTTTTGACCGATATAAACGGGGCATCTGCAGCTAAAGGACCAGTGTCAAATTCATATTTTAAAAGACCTTGATTTATGTCATCAAATCCATTATATATTCTTGTAATCTTTGATGATTCAGTGTTAGCTATTTTTAAGGTTATAGCTCTTTTTGTAATGTTAGCCGTAGTTGTTGCTGAAAATGTAGCGGTTGTAGATAATGTTTGATTTTGCAGTCTATAATTTGCTGCTAAGTTATCATCGCTAAATGTAAACTTAAGTCCTTGAACATTTACTGTTTGCACACCATAATTAATATTTGCAAATGTTGCAGTTTCTCCTTGTCCACTGCTCCAATAGACTACCAATCCATCATTTAGGCGTGTCATAATCGCAGCACCAGTAACTGTGGCATTGCTTGTTGCATCATAAGTTTTATTGCTAACAGTTGCTGAAATGTCACCAGTATTATTAAGAATTTTCTGTGTAATTTTGTTGCCTTGAGATCTCGTGACTATTATAGTATTGCTGTCACCTAAAGTTTGAATGCTACCCGTGGCTGTATAAGCACCACCACCTGCAGCTTGTGCAAACGTTGTTTGTGCTTTATAGTTTGCACCTCGACCAGCTGTTCCGGTGTTAAAGCTGAATTTGAATGTTATTAATTTATCTGTGTCCGCATAAGAATTATTAAAATTTGCTTCGGTTGCAACTATGGTAAAACCATCTCCAGAATTGACAGCATCTCCAGAGCCACTTGAGCTTTGAGCAAAAGAAAATCCAGCCGTAGGCAATGTTGCCGATGTGTTAGTGTCATAAACTTTTGAAATTGCATTTAAAGAAAAACTAAAAGCATTAGTAATATCTTTTGCTACGATTGTAACACGACCCACAGCGTCATTAGAGAGAATCGTTACAGTTCCTAATGCAGCTGCCCCATTTAAAACAGATGCCTTGTATCCATAGTAACCCACGTCAGTCATATATCGTGGAGTAAGTGTAGTGGAGTTTGTAGCATAAGCAGTGAGACCAGTTGGTATAGTCACAGTAGGCTCAACATTGCTATTCAATTGGCGATAATGGCTGCCTGTAGTTTCAGCTTCAATGCCATTATATATCAATGTTGTTCCTAGTTTTTGGCGCATACTAAAAGATGAGGTATATATTACCATTGGGACAAACGCAGAAGAATACACTGTACTTGTATTACGATCAGAAGGCTTTATTTCAACTTGCAAACGACCATCAGAGCCACTAGAAAAGAAGGTATCTAGACTAGGGGCTACGGAAGTAAATCTACTCAAGAACATACCAGCCGTAGGCAGTTGCGTCACCACATAAAATGATGTATCGGATGACGTATAGTCCCACCCCGTATAATTTTGAGTTGTGCTAGCAGGAAATCCTGTTGATTGTGTATAAAACGAGTAGTTAGCAGTAGTAATCCCTGATCCAGAGTGTGTTAAAGTGAATCTCGGCTTGAATAAGACTATCTTCGAGCTATTGATTGCGGCATCTCTAAAATTGTTTTTATATACTGCTCTAAACTGTGTCCCAAATTTGTGTTGTCCAGTTAAAGTTAAGGTTTGCGAGGTGGCGTTATTACAAGAATAAGAAGCCGCCGTACTGTTATATGTGGTAGTTTGATGAGCAGTCCAACTTCCACCAACTTCTAGTTTTTGTATAGTAATTTCAGCAATTCCAACTGTAGAAGTTGCAGTAAATTTAACACTCCCCAACTGATCTGATACCCAATATGAAGCATCAACGCCAGATAGTGAGTCGCTGTTACTTGCTGTTCCATTTTTGTTTGCAGCACAATTTATCCAATCCACATACTGATCAGCACTACCTTTGTTTGTTTTGATGTTCATGGTGACAATAACATGACTACCTACAGTGGTTGGTATATTGCACTCGACAGAGCCAGAGGCGGATTTGGTTCCACCATAATTTGCTGCTGTTTGCCACTGTGAAGAGGATTGTATAAGAGTTCCTGAGGATGTCTTAACATCAATTCGTCCGTATGCAATTGCTCCAAACAAATATTTTATTGTTATACTAGCACTTACAGATACTTTAATTTTCCCATTTTGGGCAGCGGCAAGCATATCTTGAGAAAGTTTCATTTCATAGCTTCTGCTGTTCCAGTCACTTCCTGTACCATATGTTGCTTGCGAACCTAATAAGGTAACGTTAGAGCCATATGCTGTAACATCGGCAGCTTCTACGGTATCAATAGCTTTTAAATTTAAAATGTTAGCAAAGCTGGAATTAGTTAAAAATGAGTCGACTTTTGATTTGAAGTTTGGAGCTAAAATGAAAAGGGCAAGAAAAGCAATCACTAAAATTAGTGCTACTAACAAAATTTTCTTTCCAAATGTTTTTTTTGTTGTTCGCATTTCCTGCTCCCCTTAGGAATTTTGTGATTTTAATGTAGCTTCGCTATCCACGTATGCGTGCACACTTTACATTTTAAAAAGTTCTACACATATTCAATTTAATATATTATCTATGTAATGTCAATATTTGGTTTTTAAAAAAGTTTAAAAATGAAGAAATTTTCCATAAAAATACACATTGTTTTTATCTTTACTGCTTGAAGAGTTGTTTTGCAAATTAAAGAGGATGATTTTATTCTAAGCTTAGGTTATAAAACTAAACGAGCCTTTTAAGTAAATGAAAAGATTTATAAGGCATTTATTGTTGTAATGTTTTTGAATAAACAATGGAATAACAGGTGAAAGAACAGGAGACACAAACTACGTAAATCTATACTTGACCAAAGTTAAGTAAGACACTAGAATTAAGTTGTCAGTTGTGTTATTTCGATTGGCAAAAAACAATTTGTTGAGGTAGGTATGAAACCAATAATTTTAGATGGAAAAGCGCTATCACTTACGATAGAAGAAGAGTTAAAAGAGAGGGTGTTAAAAATAAAGGAAAAATCAGGGATAACTCCTATTTTAGCAACTATAATAGTTGGAGATAACCCCGCTTCTGTTACATATGTTAGAATGAAAGGAAATGCTTGCAAAAGGGTTGGAATGGAACCGTTAAAAGTAGAGCT
>JAAZJD010000103.1 GCA_012800525.1 Clostridiales bacterium | reverse complement strand
TTTCAGCAGTACTTTATTCATCATATTAACTTTGCTTGAATAAAAAATTAAGTACAAAGATGCTTAACTCTTACTATGTAAGATTGTATAAAGTGTCTTTTTTGTATATAATATGTTATATATCAAATAAAAAGTGAGGAAAGAAAATGGAATATCCAAATTATATTAGTAAAAAGAGAATCCCAGTAGATCCACCAGAGTTTTTAGTAGACAAAGCAACTGGTAAACCTGTTTTTGGCACATTTACCAAAGAAATTCCAAATATCAATTTGCTTGATAGCAAAGGCTTGTATCCATTTGGAAAATTACTAAACAAGGTAAGATATACGCATTGGGAAGCATTAGAATTGCATTTTGATGAATGTGCAATAGTTTCAGCCGTATATAACATGGGAGTAATTGGCTTTGCAATAGTTGTTCTTTTTGATAAAAGGGAAAAGAAAGTTAAAAACTGGATAAACTTTGTTCCGGGAAGCAAGGCAAAAGTAGGTGCAAATTTAATAGATTCTGTCACATCACAAGATAGCAAGAATATTAAGTATCATTTGCACAATATGTTCCATGAAGGCTATGCTGAAGCAAAGATTAATGGTAAAAGCAAAAAGTTTGGTGACATAGAAATTGATGTTAAAATTACAAACGTATCAGATCCATCAGTAGTTAATATCCCATTTGAGGGTGGAAAATCACTTTATTCACAAAAGAATCTATTTAAAGCAGAAGGGAAAATCGTTGTAAATGGTGAGACCTTTGCATCAAATGAAAACTCAGTTGCTATAATAGATGACCATAAAGGTTTCTATCCATTCAATGCTCACTATGATTGGCTTACAAGTATGGGAACTGCAGAAATTGATGGTAAAAAACAAATCATTGGATTTAACCTAACAAAAAATCAATCAATTTCTCAATATGACTATAACGAAAACTGGCTATGGCTAGAAGGTAAGGGATTTCCACTACCTCCAGTTGAGTTTAAAAAGTTAACAAAAAATAAGTGGGAAATTAAAGATGCTCTAGGAAAAGTTAATCTAACATTTGAAGCTGATGATACTTTTGCTATTAAATTTAACATAGGAGTTTTATTCATTAAATATTATTTACCATTTGGAACATTAAGTGGTACTATCACAAATGCAGACGGTAAAGAATATAGCTTCGATGGAATGATTGGTATAGCTGAAGACAAAACAACAAGACTATAAAAGCTAACTAAAGAGGAGAAATTTATGGGCAAATATAAATTGCGTCATTCTAAAGTCGAAGATTTGATTCTTCCAGGAGTTACATTAAGAGACATAATCGACTTTAATAAATTCGATTTAGTAGAGATGAGTGAAAAAACTGGAGTTTCAGTTGAAGATATAAAGGCACTACAAGTTGGAGAAAAACAATTTACTGAAGAGATTTCACATGCTTTGGCAAATTTTATTAAGCTTCCAGAAGATTTTTGGCTAAATTTACAAAAGTTATATAATGAAGAAAAGGCAAAAATCCTAAGAAGGGAAGGGAGAATGAAAAAGGAAAGGGCAGAACAAAATATGCTTTTAGAAGAGCAATCAGCTAAAATATCTCCTGAAAAAGCTAAAGCTTCTAAAGTTGTAGAAGATGTTCCTACTAAAAAGGCATCTACCCCAAAGTCAACTGAAGAAAAGGCTTCCAAAGTTGCAGAAGATTCTCCTGCTAAAAAAACATCTACCAAAAAAGAAAAAGCTCCTAAAATTGTAGAAGATATCCCTGCTAAAAAAACATCTACCAAAAAAGTAGCTGAAGAAAAATCTTCCCAAATTGTAGAAGATACTCCTATTAAAAAGGTATCAGCCTCTAAGAAAACATCTGAAGAGAAGGAAAAAACTTCAAAAGCGAAAGCATCAAAACCCAAAGAAGAATAGTTAATTTAGATATCCATATAATTTCAATGATTTAATAAAGCACTTTTGGATAAGTGCTTTTTTATTGACATTTCTATATTTATTTCTTAATATAGAAAACACGACCTAGAAAACATTTTAAGGTTATGGAGAAATGGCAGAGTGGTCGATTGCGGCGGTCTTGAAAACCGTTGAGGTGAAAGCCTCCTGGGGTTCGAATCCCTATTTCTCCGCCAT
>JAAZJD010000102.1 GCA_012800525.1 Clostridiales bacterium | reverse complement strand
GTTAATTCTCAAAATAAAATTAACGCTTGCTGTTGCATATGCGTTTAGTTCTTCAACTAAACCTTGTCTGTTCAATTGTCAAGTTACTTGACTATCACCTTTTTGGCGACAGCCTTTATATAATATAACTTCAACTAAATTATTGTCAAATGTTTTTTTATCATTTTAATTACAATAATCAGCGAAAGTTAAATTATCACTGTTGTTGCTTTTTTAACCATACTTTTTTATAATTATATGGACCTATATGTACCCGTAGCTCAGCTGGATAGAGCGTGAGATTCCGGATCTCAAGGTCAAAGGTTCAACTCCTTTCGGGTACACCACTTTCTTAATATATAAAAAGAGCGGTGCAAAAATAATTATATCAAAATATGCGACTTTTTGTCAAGTAAATACTGACTAAAACTTGCTGACTAACAAATGTCTTTTAGTTTAATTAGTTGGTCTTACTGATAGTCCTTTAACATTATATGTACATTGAAGATTAAAAGCAAACAATTTTATGTGCTTAAATATAAAAATTATGGTATAAATTTATGAACAAAAATAAAACAGTTGTAGTTGGAATGAGCGGTGGAGTAGATAGCTCTGTTGCTGCATATCTTTTGAAAGAACAAGGGTATAATGTCATTGGTCTTTTTATGCACAATTGGAAAGAAAAAGATGAACAAGGAGTTTGTACATCTGAAACAGATTACAAAGATGTTAGAGATGTTGCAAATAAACTTAACATACCCTACTATACGATTGATTTATCAAAACAATACTGGGATAGAGTCTTTAATCACTTTTTAGATGAATATAAAAAAGGCCGCACACCCAATCCCGACGTTTTGTGTAATAGAGAAATAAAATTTGGACCTTTTCAAGATTTTGCAAAACAAATTGGTGCAGACTATATTGCTACTGGGCACTATTGCGGAACTACAGTCATAAATGGTAGAACGTATTTAACTAAAGCAAAAGATAAAAATAAAGATCAAACTTATTTTTTAAATCAAGTTAGCGAGAAACAAATTGAAAATGTAATATTTCCATTAGCTTCAATTGATAAAAATGAAGTTCGACAAATAGCACATGAACAAGGATTTATAACAGCCAATAAAAAAGACAGCACTGGAATATGTTTTATTGGCGAAAGACATTTTAGAAAATTTTTATCAACATACATTCCAATGCAAGAAGGTTTAATTAAAACTCTAGACGGGGAAACAGTAGGCAAACATAATGGTGTTTTCTATTATACAATCGGACAAAGGAAAGGACTTGGAATCGGTGGCGGTGGTAACGGGAACCCTTGGTTTGTAGTAAAAAAAGATGTAGAAAACAATATACTATATGTTTCACAAGGCGAAAATTCAGAATTATTTTCAAAATCGCTCATCGCCGATGAATTCAATTTCATAACAACACATTTAGACGAGGGTGAAAAAGTTGAAGTTAGAATTAGACATCGACAACCCCTACAAACTGCATCAATACACTATCTAACAAAAGATTCAATTGAAATAACTTTTGATAATCTTCAAAGAGCCGTAGCAAGTGGGCAATATGCTGTTATCTATAAAGACAACATATGTTACGGCGGTGGCGTAATACGATAATTTTTACAAACTTTAAATTTTAGTTTATGAATAATCATTCCCTTTTGGTTTACAACATAGATTCATGATGATATAATTAAGTTAATATCAAAACCTATGGGAGGAAGAAAGATGAAGAAAAAAAGAATTATTGCAGTTGTTGCTTTAGCACTTGTAGTTGTAATGCTTGCAGTTACCCTAACAGCATGTGGTCCATCAAGCGTTGATGCAGCTAAAAAGAAGATGGAAAAGAAAGGATATAATGTCGTTGCTGTAAAAAATGATGATGGTACAGGCGCCATTACTGTAACTAAAGGTATTATTCCTGTATTGACAGCAGCACTTTACAAATCAAGCTCTGATGCTAAAGAGGCATATGAAAAACTTGATGGGAAAGATTATGATAACTTGCAAAAAATTGGTAAGTGGGTTGTTTTTGGAACAGAACAAGCTATTAAAGACTTTAAATAATTGCCGTTTTAAAGTATAAAATAAAAAAGGGGCTGGATTTTAAAATTCAGTCTCTTTTTTATATCTGCTGTTTTTTTGCATTTATTTACAACTACACTTCCAAAGTGATAAAATAACTTTGAAAACGGAGGTTTTTATTATGAAAAATAAAAAAAGAATTATTATATCAATTGCATTTGCACTTATGATTATAATATTAACAGTTGCTTTGGCAGCATGTAACGGACCTCACACCATTGATGATGGGATTAAGAAAATGAAAGAAAAAGGCTATACTTGTATAACAAGAGAGCACGATGGAACTGCTGGACTTTTTGCTGAAAAAGATGCTGAAGAAATTTTTGCTATTATGTATAAAAACTACTCAACTGCAGAAAAAAAAGTTGAAGAGTACAACAAACAAAGCATCAAACCTTTAGGAGAAGCAAAACAAATTGGTAAATGGATGGTTTTTGGAACACATAAAGCTATTAAAGACTTTCGATAATTTACAGGCTTTATAAAATTTTACACTTGATATATACTAGGAGAAGAATGAAAAGACAAAAAGCAAAAATTTTTATATTAATAGCTATCGTTTTAATATTAGCTCTGTTATTTATGGGATGCATACCAAACTCATTTGATAATGCAAAGAAAAAAATGATAAGACTTGGCTATGAAGTAACTGAAGAAGATATATATCCTGAGGCAGATAAAAATGGAGCTATGGGGATTATTCAGTTTGCAAAAAAAGATAATGTTGCTGAAGGTTGTCTTGCTTGCTTATATAACACTGAAGCTAATGCAAAAGCTATGCTGGAAAGCACTCTAGATACGATTCATCTTGGTGGTGATATCTATCGTGTAAAATATGGAAGCTGGATAATTGTTGGCTCAACGCGAGCCTTAAAAGACTTTAAAAGCATGTTTTAAAAGAAAAGCACTCAAAAAATGAGTGCTTTTTTGTTGCATATATTATTAAAACCTTTGATTATTTGGCTTTTATAACATCCTTTGCTGCTTTGACGACATCTTTAACTTCCATGTTAAACACCTTTCTTAAATAGGCTTCTTTCCCAACTTCACCAAACTTTTCTTTAACACCAACAGATCTTAATGGAGCTGGATAATTTTCAACTAAAACTTCACTTACTGCACTAGTTAATGCACCCATAACATTATGGTTTTCAGCTGTTACCACTGCACCTGTCTTTTTTACAGATTTTAAAATTGTTTTAGAGTCAAGGGGTTTTATTGTTGGACAGCAAATTACTTCTGCTGATATGCCTTCTTTTGCAAGTTCTTCTCTTGCATCCAAAGCTGTTTTGACCATTATTCCCGATGCGACTATAGTTACGTCATCACCTTTTTCAAGCACCATCGCTTTAAATAAATCAAACTTTAAATCATCTTTATGGACAATTGGTGGTGATTTTCTATGCATCCTTATATATACTGGGCCATAATGACTTTGTATTTGTGGAAGAGCTTGGTTAAACTCAATAACATCTGTTGGCTCATAAATTACAATATCAGGTATGGAGCGCAACATTCCAATATCTTCAAGAGGCATATGTGTTCCGCCATTTAGCTCCGCACAAATTCCAGGATCTGCCCCCACTATTTTTACATTTTGTTTAGAATAGCAAATTGAAATCATTAATTGGTCAGCTATCCTTCTTGTTGCAAATGGCCCAAATGTCGTTATATATGGAATAAATCCATAGGTAGATAAACCTGCTGCAACCCCCGCCATATTAGCTTCAGCTATGCCCACATTTAGCATTCTTTCAGGATAAACATCATTTAAACAAATAGTTGTTGAGCATTTTGATAAGTCTGCATCTAAAACAACTACATTTTCATTTTTTGCCATTTCCTCTCTTAAAAACTCTACTAACACATCTCTCATTAACATATTCTTTAACATCATGCACCTCTTATCTCTTTAACTGCTATTGCAACTTTTTCTGCATCTATTGACATTGAGTGAGACCCTACCCATGCTTTTTCCACAAAACTAACACCTTTTCCTTTTACAGTATGAAGTATTATCATTTTTGGTTTCCCTTTAACACTTTTAGCTTTTGTTATAGCTTTATCAATAGCTTCAACATTATTGCCATCAGCAACTTCTATCACTTCCCAATTGAAAGATCTCCATTTATCTACAAGTGGCTCGATATCATTAATTTTTTCTACTTCACCATCTAATTGCAATTTATTAAAGTCAGTAAATACTATCAAATTATCAAGTTTCATATGACCCGCATACATTGCTGCTTCCCAAATTTGACCTTCTTGACTTTCGCCATCACCAATTATTGCATATGAAGTAGCTCCATCTTTTCTTAATTTAGCGCCAATAGCAATACCAACAGCAGCACTTAGCCCTTGACCTAGTGAGCCGGCTGTCATATCAACTCCTATTGTTTTATTCATATCACAATGGCTTGGTAGATTTGTCCCGCCTTGATTTAGAGTTAAAAGCTCTGATTTAGGGAAATATCCTTTTTCAGCTAAAACCGCATATATTGCAGGTCCTGCATGTCCTTTACTACAAACCAATCTATCACGCCCTTCCATCTTAGGCTCTTTTGGATTAACATTCATGTGTTTACCGTATAAAACTGCAAGCACGTCTGCGATAGATAAACTGCCTCCTATGTGTCCTACACCAAGACTACCAATACACTCAACTGTGTTAATTCGTATTTGCTTGGCAAACTCTCTTAATTGTTCATAGTTCATTTATGACCTCCTAGTAAATTTACAAAAACTGCATGTTTTTAGTACCAATATTTTATGACACCATACATCTAAATTGTATAACTAGAAAGATGCATTGTCAATGTCGATTTTTTCAACAAACCAATACTTTGCTTAAGAGTTACTTCTCAGAGTAAACGCAATACTTGCCTATCTTTTTTAAAAGGTAGAACTTACATCAGCATTTATAAAAAGCCATAAAAACCTATACTTGTTACTAACCTTAAAAGCAATATTAAACAACAAGTAAATCCAAATAAAGTTAAGCATTACTTTTTGTAATATTTTCCCAACAATATATACACTTTGCTTAAAGCTTGTTATATAATATTACTAGCATTCTAGCGAGGTAATAATATGAGTGAAATAATTAAAACAGCAATTAAATGGGCAAAAGAATTAAAATTTGATGATGATTGGATTGAAGAAATTTCTAAATTTGAATATCCTGGCGAGTTAATTCCATATGACAAAAAAAATAAAGTACTTAAAGAGAAAAATGACAACATGTTAAATTTAGTCTCATATTTGAATTATTGTGAAATGTTTGAAAAAAACTATAATAAGCTTGGTGTACCTAGGCAAATTTTCTTAGATACACTTCATGATATTAAAATTTGGAGTTATAGGCATAAAGAAATTTTTGAAGAATATGGAGTTAAAGAAATAGTTTGGCTTCGTCATCTTGGTAGCACGAAAATGTTTACTATTGGAAGATTAGAATATAAATTGGGTAGATACCTATTTGGTGTACGACGTAAAAACCTTTGCTTTTTATCTCGCATCGTGGAGATTCATATTCCTCGTGGAGAAAAAATTACAAAAGAAAATTTACTGTTTTCACTCAATGAAGCAGTTAAGTTTTTTGAAAAATTTTTTCCAAACTACAAGTATAATTATTTTACATGTGGCTCATGGATGTTAGACCCTAATTTGAAAGAATTTTTGCCCGAAGATTCTGGAATTATAATATTTCAAAATATGTTTGATCTTGTAGCGACCATTCCTAAAATTGACCATATCCGCTTTGTATTTGGTGAAAAATGGAACAAAAACAACATTAAAGATTTCAAACCACAAACTTCTTTGCAAAAAAATATTAGAGATAGATTGTTAAACAAGGAAAAACTAAGCTTGGGCCTTGGTATTATTTGCAAAAATAATATTGAAAAAATTTAATCTAACTAAACTTTAAGGCAAACAAAAAAGAGTCGCATTACGCAACTCTTTTATTTTATTTAAAATACATATCTTATTCTTCACTAATAGCTTCTTGTGGACAAGCGCCTACACATGCTCCACAACCTAAACATTCATTAGCATCAATTTCATAAGCATCACCC
>JAAZJD010000010.1 GCA_012800525.1 Clostridiales bacterium | reverse complement strand
TTTGTTTTGAAAATTTTAACCACTTTTAGATGATGAAAGATTACCATGAAAACCAAAAAAACTGAACTTTTAAAAGTAAATGCCCGTTTTGCTAATGAGCGTGCAGTTACTTCTGGAATTAACATAAAAATTAACAAATTAGGGGACAAAAAAAAGACTATTGAGTTAAGCACTAAAATATAATATAATAAATAAGCAGTACAAATTAAAAGCTTTGCAATTAAATATTAAAATTTTTAAATAAAAATTTTTAGGGGAAATATGGATAGAGGGAAAATTGAAAGAATAATTCAATTTGCAAATACAAATAAAATATCATTGCCAAGGCAATTTAAAAAGATTGAAAACAGCAAAGGCTATGCATCAATTGGTTGCGAAGAAATGGCCGATAAAATTTACTGGGGAATGAGTAGGATTTTTGAAGGTGCGTTTTCAAGCGGAATGAGCGCTGAAAAAATAAACGATGTGCAGGAATTAGCAAAAATTTGGGGAAAGTTATCTGACCCAAAAATCATATCAAAATTAGCAGGCTTAAATAACAAAGTTGGAGGAATTATGAGCAAATATAATAACATTGAGAGGTCAGAGATAAAAGAGGCGGTCATTAAGAATATAGATTCTATCATAATAGGAACAAATGCCATAAAAAACAAAAAAACAAAAACATCTGACATAGAAGTGTTAGAAGAAGCTATAGTATTACTTAGAAGTCTTAAAGGAATAGTTATAGATGTTTTAGATGGTAAATCCAAAGAAGCAAATGATTATGCTAAAAAAATTGTTGGAGATAAAAATCAAGGTTTATTAGGTTGGTGGGAATCTACTAAAAACGATATGTTTAGCAAAACAAACAATTTAAAATTAAACGACATAATGCAAACAGCTGTTAGTTGGTGGCAACTAAAGGATCTTCCAAAGAAAAGGAATTATGCAAAAGACTCAGATATTGTTGAATATGATCCAGGGCATTTTGAACTAGAAATTGATTTAGATAAAGTTGAAGAAGAGGCTAATAGATTTTTTGAAGTTTTAAGAGAAAGAAAAGAGAGTTTAGATCATGTCGATCAGCTAGAACAAGAATGTATTGATATTAGAGGAGAGATAGAAAATTTAGAAAGAGAAATAGATTTGATTGATGAAAAAATTGATTATAAAGAAATCAGTCTTGAAGCTGGTGATTTAGAGATAAGTGTATTAGAGCGAAAAATTGATGAAAAGTTGAGCAGTTTATCCAATAACGAAATAGCAATAGGTTTGATAGGAGCTGAAGTAACTCATTTAAGAGATATAATTGAGAAATATAGTCTTTTAGAAAATTTCTACAAAACATACAAAGTCACGAACAAAGAACTCTTTTATGAGCTTTTTTCCACATTGCCATTTAATTCATTTTTAAATGCCTTAAAGCCATTAGCAAACCCAGAAGATATAGCAGCAGTAAGTATAAGGCTAGATGCAATTTTGAATTTAATTGAAGAACGTGTCGCAACCCTTGAGAGCATGGGCAAAACATTGAAGGGCACACTTAAAGATCATCCAGTTCAACAAAAAGTTGCTACAGCAAGAAGAGAAAGAGAGGATGATAGACGAAAAGAAGCTGAGATAAGAAAAAAAGAAAGAGAAGAAAAAAGAAAACAAAGAGCGGGTATAACTGAAGCGCAAGAATCTAAGACGGAAGCAGCAGAAGAGGAAAAGCTCAAAGTAAGATTGGAGCAAATGACAAATGAAGAGTCTAGAAAGCCAGAGTCTTTTTTGAATAAAAATGCAAAAGAAAAAAATATAAATAATGGATCTCAAGAGCTTTCAAGCGCAGAAAAATTAAAAGAAAACTTAAAAAAAAAGATTAAACTAAAAGAAGGATATAATGCACCTCCAACTTCACTGTTAGATACATATGATGATGAGCTTGAGCCTACGTTAGAAGACTTTGAGTTCATGAAAGACAAAATAGACAAAATTATGGTGGAATTTGATGTGCCTGCAGAGGTCATTTCTGCAAAAAGAGGACCAACATTTACTCGATACGAATTAACACTTGGAGAAGGATATAAAGTAAATAGACTTTCTTCACTAATCGATAATTTTAAAATGAGATTAGAGGTCAAACAATTAAGGATATTGACTCCTATAGGAGGAAGAAATGCCTTAGGTTTAGAAATTCCAAATGAAAAACGTTTAATTGTGGGAATCAAAAGCATTATAGAAAGTGAAAGGTTTTCAAAGCAAACTGATGGTATAGATTTGTGTTTTGGTTTGACAAATGATGGAGAAAAATACATAGCGGATCTTTCAAAAATGCCTCATATGCTTGTTGCTGGTGCAACGGGTACAGGAAAAAGTGTGTTTTTAAAAAGTATTTTAATTGGATTAATATACAAATACTCACCAGAAGACCTACGGTTGATTTTGGTCGATCCCAAAAGAGTAGATTTAAGTAGATATAGAAATCTTCCTCATTTGCTAGTTCCTGATACCATTAAAGAGTATCAAGAGGCGGTAGATGTTTTTTATGTTTTAGTTAAAGAAATGGAAGATAGGTATAAAATCCTAGAAAATGCAGGTTGCTCAAATATTGCTGAATATAATCAACAGCATCCTGATAAAAAAATGTATAGGATTGTTCTAGTTGTTGACGAAATGGCCGATTTAATAATGAGAGCAAGAGGGTCAACTGAGTTTGAAGACAGTATAATAAGATTAGCTCAACTTGCAAGAGCAAGTGGAATTCATATGATATTAGCAACTCAAAGACCAGTAGCTGAGTTTATTACAGGATCAATTAAAAGCAATATCGTTAGCAGAGTCGCATTTAAAGTTCAAAGCGGACGTGAAAGCAGCATAATTTTAGATGAGACTGGAGCAGAAGAGTTGCTAGGTTTTGGGGACATGTTGTTTTCTTCACCATCTTCAGGTCTTGTAAGAATGCAAGGAGCTTTTGTTGATTCTAAAGAGATAACAGATGTATGCGACTATGTTAAGAAAAATAACATCATTGTTGTTGAAGATGATGTAGAAAGTCCCAAAGGCTTTGATAATGAAATTGCTGATATTGATGACATAACAAGATAAAATTGTTGAGTTTCAAAAAACATTAATGAATAAAAAAATAAAGAGGTTAGGAAAATGAGTAGAGAAAAACAAAAGCAAAATGAAAAGCCAAAAACTTTGATGGAAAGGCATTTGGAAATAGCTGAGAAAAAGGAAAAACAAAGACAGCTTGTTCAAAAAAGAGATGAATATAATCAAAATATAGACAATATGGCTGATAAATATTTAAAGGCACTACAAGACTATGGTCCCGATCATTATAGAACTCAGATACTTTTAAATATGCTTAATTTGTTAGCACCTTTGCAAGAGCTAGTAGACTTGATGTTTGATGTTAAAGATTCGTTTGAAATTTTGGAAGAATCTTTTAGTTTGTTTGATGATGTTTTTCTATTTATTGAAGAAATTCAAGAAAAATCTATTTCTGGCAAAAGGGGAGCTTTTCAAAGATTTAAAGATAGAAGAAGAACTAGAAAATTTATTGGTGGATTAAAAGCAAGACTTAAATCTATTTTTGATATATCAAAAGGTATGACAAAAATGTCTATGTCACTACAAAAATCTTTGGTGAAATTAAGTTATCAAATGAGCGCAACCGCAGAAAAACAAAAAACTACTTCAGCAAAGAATGCTGCAAAACAAGGCAAAAAACCATTGCCAGGGAAACAGTCTGCTGGATACTTCATAAATGAAACAGCTGATAAGATAATACAAAGAAGAAAAGAGGCACAAAAGATAGATGTAGATACAGGAACAGGAAAACCATATAGTGGAGATGGAGATCCTAGTGATATAGATGATATTGTATAGACTTAAATTTAGTTAAAGCAAGTTTTAAATGTTTAATTCTATTATCGATCGTTGCAGTTGGCTGGATTTAGATAAAGCAAAGCTTAAGATGCTCAAAACGATTCATATAGATTAAGGGTCAAATAGAAATGTTTTAAATAATATCATGCTGTATAAGCTTAAAAATGTTTTAAACAGCGACAGTTGAAAATAAAAAAGATAAAGGAAAAGTTGGATGAGTAAAGTAAAAAATGATTCAGGCGTAGAAGTAAATATTGTAACTTTGAGAGCAGATTTTAAAAAATGCACGGATGAAATAAGAAAAATCAAAGGTGCAAAAGAAGAAACCAAAGATTTAAGTTATCAAGAAAAAAATGAACTAAGGTCTAAATATTTAGAAGCTGCCGGGATAGCAAGAGAAATTTCGAAAAGATCTCTTAATGATATAGAAAAAGAAAAATATAAAGAAAACAGCATAAAATTAACTGAGATGGCTAAGGCATATGGCTCTCCAATTTCTGTTATTCCCAAAACAACAATGGATGATGTTAAGGGGCTTAAAGACGTCAAAGAGGTTGTGAAGAGTTTCGTTTTTATGGCGGAAAACCCTGCTTTAGTTAAACATTATAAAATTGATGGTGGACTTGGCATGTTAATGTATGGTGCACCTGGAACAGGAAAAACTCTCTTTGCAGAAGCTGTTGCAAACTCTATGCAACTACCATTATTTGTGGTAACCCCAGCAGATATATATAAATCATATGTTGGAGAATCTGAGCAAGCGGTTAAGCAAATCTTTGAAGAAATAGAAAATTGTAAAGATGGAGCAGTATTGTTTGTAGATGAATGTGAATCTATTTTTAGCAAAAGAGGTGAAGGGACTAAAGACTATAAAGCTGCAGTTACAACCGAACTACTTCAAAGGATGAGTGGGTTTGGGGTTGATGGTTCAAAAAGAGTTATGATTGCAGCAACAAATAGGCCCGATGAAATAGATCCTGCATATTTAAGATATAAAAGATTTTCTCATATCGTCCATATCCCACCACCAGATGAAGAAGCCAAAAAAGCAATAATAGAAAGCAAACTAAAGGGAATAGAGTTAAGTGATGATATAAGTGTAGATAAGATATTAGCTAAGACAGATTTGTCAAATCATATAAACCCAATGTTAAGAGGATATATGTATTCAGCAGCAGATATCTGTGGGATTATTGAAGAAGCTTGTAGGATTGCTTTGATGCAAATAGAGGCAGAAAAGGGGACAAAACCAATTCCATTAACAGAAAGCATGTTTGAAAAAGCTATGCAAAAAATCCCACCGAGCATATCGCTTCAAACATTAGCTCTATATGAAAATTTTAGAAAAAAAATCAGTGATAAATAAAAACCAAAATAGGCATAAGTACAAAAAAACGTTAGCTCTATATGAAAATTTTAGAAAAAAATCAGCGATAAGCAAAAACTTAAGATAGGCATAAGTACAAAGGAAAAAATCAGTGAGAAATAAAAACTGAAGATAGGCATAAATAAAAAAGGATTATAAATAAGGAAAAATGAAAGGACTAACAATTGCAATAGACATTATTTTAGTTTTAGTAATAGTGATTTTTACTATCATATCAGTAAAAAGAGGCTTTATGAAGACTATTTTAGGGTTTGTTTCTTCAATTTTAGTAATTGTAATTGCAGTATTTGCTTCAGCGCCACTTGCAAATGCGATAGGCAAGGGAACTGAACTTGATGAAAAAATAGAAGCAGCGTTATCAGAAAAATATGAGGCCAAACTTCCAAATGCCTATAACGAAATTTTATATTACGACTTAGATAATGATGGTGAAAAAGATTTAGCTGTAAAAGATATTGAAAAAAATGAATATAAACCATATAGTGAAACTTTTGATGGTTCAGCTTTTAAGCTTATTAAACTAGAAAGGCTTATGCAAAAGACAGTTGAAAGAAGTATAGATAAAGATGATGGTAGTTCTATCACGGTAGTTTCAGCATTTTCAAAAACATTGACAGTTTGGATATTGATAATGGTTTGCTTTGTCAGTCTTTTAGTTATATCAAAAATAGGCTTTATGGTAATAATAAAACTTTTAGAAAATTTAATAGAAAAAGTTTCATTTGTTGATACAGTTGATAAAGTTCTTGGAGGTATTGTTGGCTTTATTGCTGGAACACTTCTTATATTAGTTGTCCTTGCCTTGCTTCAACTTATGACAGATAATTTGTCTTTTATGAATGAGGTTAAACAAACATTAGAAAGCACTTCTATTGCAAATTTCGTAATGCAAAATAATTTTATATATAAATTATTTGAAAGCGGATTTGCTTTTGATAAAATGAAAGACTTGTTTGGGGGGTTTGTAAAAACATAGTATGGCAAAAACAAAGACTTTAGTTATTTCTCTAGACTTAGGAACAGATAGTATAAAGGCTGCGTTTGCGTACATGAAACGGGGAGATCTTTCATATGGGAAATTGGAGGCACTTCCACCTGAAAATACTCCTTTTGCAAGTTTAGCATATTATGATGAAGAAGTAGATACTTGGATTTTTGGGAAAAGAAAAAATATAAGGAATTTTAAAAACATTGTAAAAATAACCGACTTGTTATCTTTATTGTCAAATGCCAAGGATTCAGATTTTTACTATAAAGAAAAGTATTTTCCTAAATTTTATTTTCCTCATATAGATACGGAAAAAAGCTCTTTTGAGGATTTGATAAAAAACAATAAAACTTTTATGGGGAATAAAACCCCGCAAGAAGTTTGTGAAATGTTTTTTAGCGATTATTTTGAAAAATATTTAGACCCTATAGTAGAAGTTTTAAAAGAAGAAAATGGATTATCTTTTTACAAAATAGAATATACTTTGGTTTTTCCTCTATCTGCAAAAGATGCATATAAAGAAGAGATTAAAAATTTGATACAAAAAGCAAAACCTTCTTGCAAGATTGTAAAAAGCATATCCTCTGCTAGGGCAGTTGGGTTATATGCTTCTCATGAAGGGTACATAGAAGGAAATAATAAGACTCTAGTTTTTAATATAGGTGAGAGTGAAATTTCTGTTTCTAAAATATATGTTCAAGAAGGTGTTGTTACTGTAGATGGCGCAGATGGGCATAATAAACCGGCAAACATTGCGGGTTCAAAATATGATGAATTAATTAGAAATCTTATAAATGCAAAATTACAACAACGCGAAATGTTAGGTGGTGTTCAAGCTAAAAATACGGACTTTTTAAATGAAGGAACTCATCGTCAACAGTTTAGACTTATGGAAAATATAAAAAATGTAAAAAAATATCTAAGCTTGCCAGATGATGAGTATGAAGATATATTTAGAAATGGAGTTCCTATAGGTGTAGAAAGAGATGTAACAGTTGAAGTTGTAATAGATAGAGATCTTTTCTTAAATGGCATAGGAGACGGAAGTATTGTTTCAGGAGCTAATAAAGGAAAAAATGCAGTTTCTCTAAAAATAGCAGAGTATGTTTTAGAGGAACTAAATCGCTATAACAATAAGGATGTAGATTCTATTATTTTATCTGGTGGCACTTCTCAAATTTATGGGCTAAAGGAGTTAATTGCTAAAAAAACAAAAGATTTTAAAGGACCAAAGGGAAAAAGTATTAAAGTTTCAACTTTCTCTATTCAAGATGATGATGAGTTTGTTGATAGATTTTTTATAAAACAAAGTGAAAAAACGACATATGGTGCAAGTGTCGGAGCTGCAATTTATGGGCTAGGAGTGTATGCATTTAAAACCGTTGCAACGCTTTCCTATGGTACATGGATGCAAAAGGAGAACGATCCTAGAAGAAGATTTAAAATATGGCTCAAAAAAGGAACTGAAATTCCAGAAGAAGGCGGGGAGTATTTCTCAGAATTTCGAACAGGTGCACTAACATGGGGAATAAAAGATGAGATTTTTTCTTCTACAGCTACTACAGAGATTTTAGTGGGTGAACCACCAATTAACGGAGTTATAGATTCAGCAAGAAGAAATGCAATAATAAATTACGACTTAAGAGTAATCAGCGGTGCCGGAAATGCTGGATATATTCGTTTTTTGAAAAAGGACAAAGATGGTGTTTACAAAAAGACACAAGTGCCACCTCTTTTTGTTTTTGAACAGGGTATTATTGTTGATTCAGAAGGTAGAGCAACAATTCAAGCAAGAAATAGTAAAGCATCAAACTCTTCTTCAAATAAAGATGTTTTAGTTTATGTTGAAGATTTGGATGACTTCGCAATTCAAGCAACAAGCGATAATGGTGACAGAAAATAGACAAAAGGTAGTCTAAAATTAAAGGTTAGGTAAATATGATTAAAAAGATTTTATATCCAAAAACTCAAAGATTGCCAGCTCGCACTAAAGAATATGCAGTTATAACTGAGAAGTTAGATGGCTCTAATCTTTGTATTTTTAAGTTGAATGATGAACTTTATATTGCACAAAGAAACAATATAATAAATGTAGGAAAAGAATTTGATGACATTTCGTATAGCGGGTTAAAAGATTGGCTTACAAATTACAAAGACTTTTTATTAGAAAACTTACATAATAATTCAGTAATTTGTGGTGAATGGTTAGGAATGGGCAAAATTAAATATACAGTAGATAAGTTTGATAAGAGATTTTATATGTTTGCAAAAGCTAATATAAATGAAGACTATGAGTTATACAACATGATATATGAAGAAGAGTATTTCAAATATCCATTTGTAAATGAAGTAATTCCATACTTTATAGGAATAAGGCCGGAAGTCACTAAAACGGTAGTAATACCAGATAAAGAATTTTTAGACAAATTATACGATAAATATACTAGGCAAGAAAAAAGAAAAGTAGAAGGCTTTATAATCATAATAAGAAACACAATACAAAAATATGTCAGGATGAAAAACGGAAAAATAACAGAGCATTTTGATTATGGAGAATAAGGAATTAGAAAGATAAGAGTTTATAAAAAAATATCAATAAGTCAATATGATAGTATATAAAAATCTAGAGGAAAGTAATGAAAAAAAAGATTATTCTTAAATTATCATCTGAAGATGCTTTTAACAAAGATGTTCAAGAGCAAAAAATAGCTAAAGAGCCTAAGCCTTATAGTGCCAAAATAGCAAATGCTAGAAAATTGGCTGAAGAGCTAGATAGATATGATGATTTTGGTTCTTTAAAAATAGATGTGGAATTTTACAAGAAAAAAGAAGGAACAGGGGATTACGGAATTCCATATTCTGATGTGCATAGACTTGCTAATACAGCAGATGTCATTTTAGAGCATCAACAAAAAGCAGCAAGTTCATTTTTAAAAGAACTTAGAGGTTTTGGACTATTAGCAGATGTTGTAGGAAGTGGAAAAACATATGAAGCATGTATTGTTTTAAGCGAGCTTGCAATTAGAGGAAAGATAAACTCTTTACTTTTAGTGGTGCCAGAACAAACCTATGATGCATGGATTGATGTTTTAGAAAATCAATTCGGCTTAGGAAAAGGTGTTCTTGAAGAAGTAAAAGCACCTATTTTTACTGGCGGTGTTACCAATATTAGTTATAAAAACGGGACTCTAAAAAGACCGAAAAGACCAGCCATTGTAAAAACCGAAGATTTTGTAAAATGGACAGAAGGCAGCGTCAAAGATTTATTGTTTGACGCCATTGTTGTAGATGAAGCTCATCATTTATGTCTAGAAGAAGGTGAATATGCAAATGCTTTAAGTGTCCTTTCGCATATGATGGAAACTAAAAAGAAAGTAAATAGCACATATTGCATATTATTGAGTGCAACCCCTCATTCTGGAAATTTAGAAAAAATGTTTAGGTTGTGGTATTTCATTAGATGTAAAGGAGGCAACCCTTCAGATTTTGAGGAAAAGGATGATGAAGATAGAACAGATGAATATAGAAGCGAAAAAGATTTTTATTTAAATAATGTTTGTAGAGGAGCTTCAACTGTTGCAGAGTATATTGCTGTTTCAAAAAAGTATGAATTAGAAGGTGTTGGTCCATATGCTCCAGAATTTAAAGAAGAGTATTTTAACTTTCTAGAAGGAAATTTAAAAGGAGACATGAAAAAAGCTAGCTTTAGAGGGAAAGCTTTAGACTATTATGAAACATTAAGTGAAGCAACTAAGCGTATACATAGAGATGCGTTTTTAAATAAAGATGAAAATAAAAAAATTAAAGCTACAGTTTTATCAAAAATAGCAGACTCATACCATAATGGTGTAATGCGATCAATTATGATAAGGCAGCCAAACCGTTTAGCAAAAGGAAAAAAGGCAAAAAACTACTATTTCTTCCCTGTTTTAGAAGATTCTGTTGACACATATAAAGGAAGGTTTGCTGAGTTTGAATATATTATTGATATTGACAAGATGTATGACAGTAAAGGTGTGACTTTTTCTTTAAAAGGTATAAAAGATATGTCAAAAGAAAAAACTTCAATAATAGATTTTGCTAAAAAAATCACAAGGCAAGGCGCCTCTTCTTCAGACACATTTGCAGAAATTTTGGTTTCTAATGTTTTGAAAGGTTTGAAGTCATTTGAAAATAAAAAAATATTTTCTAAAGCAAATTCACAGCAATACTACTGGGAGCAACTAAGGGCAGTAAATTTAGATTCTGCAGAAAATATCGTAAAAATAGCAAAAGGATATAAGGGCGATATTTTTGAATATAAATATAAAGAATTGTTGAGAATACTTAAAGAAAAAGCCAAAGAAAGGGTGGTAATATTTTTTGATTATGATATTCCAAAATACTCTACAAAAGAAACGACATGGAAAAGGCTTTATGAAAAATTGCAAAATGAAAAAGATATAAAAGATAGGATAATTTATGCTGCAAGCTATGCAGAATCTTTGGATGTTACAATGAGCGATTACAGCAAAAAGTTGTATTTAGATGCTTTTGACAAAAAATCAAATGCGATATTTTTAGCAGCTGATGAAGCTTTTACAGAAGGTGTTAATTTGCAACAAGGAAATGTTTTAATAAACTTTGAAGTTACCCCAGATCCTTTAGCTATGGATCAACGGATAGGGAGAATTTATAGATTAGGACAAGTCAGCGATGTTGAAATAATATCTTTTGCAGCAATGAATGAACTTGAAGGATATGCACTTGCATACTTTAATAGAATTGGATTGACATATAATATAAGTGGAGATGCAACAATTATAGCAGGAAGCAATAACGAAAATATGGTTGCTGTACAATGTCCTGCTTGCGATAAGGTTGACCTATACTCCGACATTGAGTATGCCGAACTAAAGAGAATGGGAGGCCTAAAGTGCATAAACACGGAAGCATGTACGATGCACGATCCAAGCGGAACTGAAAAACAAATAATAAATGTAGAAGAATTCAAGTGTGATAATTGTGGAGCAATGTTAACAAGAAGGGAAGGTTCTAGTGTATATACTTGCTTTGCAACAAATAACACCCAAAGAGGAAAATTGCAAAATTCCCTTGGGGAAAATAACAGAAAATATCATTGCTCAAAATATTGTATAATACAAAATTGCCAAAGATTTGCAAAACATTTAGCAGACAAATGTCCTATTCTTCTAAATTATAAAGGAGAAGAGCCAACTTTTGCAGACTGCAAGATGTTGTGTTATGAATGCCAATATAGAGGCAATTTATGTTTAGATTCATGTAATATGTTTTTTGATAATATGTTAGACAGCATCCAAGGTTGTCTCAATTGTGAACATGCAATTTGCTCACCTAAGCCTCATATAATAGAATTTGATGAAAATTGGAAAGCTCCTTGCCCAAAACGAAATAGCTCATCAAACCCATGTACGGGTACATTGCGACCAATTGTTCCAAAAACTTTTGCAACATATATTAAAAAAGCGTATGCTTTTGCAGCTGATGGTGGCGAATCTTTTTGCAAAAACTTTTTAGTAGAAGCTAAAAAAACAGATGATTTAAGAAAGATATTAGAGAAAGATGATTTAAGAAATAGAAATTAATGGTTAAAAAGCACCTAGGCTTAAATTTGGAAAAATAGTCTAGATAAAAAAACAAATAATTAAGAAAATTAGCGGCTAAAACACTATACACCTAGACTTGAAATTAAAAATAAAATAGAGGCAAATTGATGGAAAGAATTAAAGTATATTCAAATGAAAGAGCTGGAGGCCAAAACAAAATTTTTGAAAATATTGTTTTGCTATATAATGATGACTTTTTAGCTGATGTGGGTATTGTTAAAGTATCAGAAAATAGTATACAAACATTAACTCATGAATTTATCAAAGAAGAAAATTCTCTTGAAAAAATTGATGAAGATATTAAGCTAGATGAGGCTAAAGGTGCCACATGGTTTGCTGGATTGCAAAGTGCAAAAAAGGCTCAAAAAGATATTAGAAGCGATATGGCAAGTTGGCAAAAATTCATAGAAACGGTATCTGAAAATTTTCATAAGAATTTTTCTTTGCTAGAATATGCTCCCATATCAACAAGCGTAACTGAAGAAGATATTAAGCTAGACAAAAAGTTGATAAGCAATTTAATTTATGCGTTGACAGACGAAAAAGATTTTGTTGTTGAAAAAAAGAAGCTAGATTATGGAAAAGAGGATATATATGGCGCTAGTTTAAGAATGCAACTTACAGATGGTGTTGGTGAAGCAACGCCTGTTTTGTCTAGAATATTTTTTAGAAATATCGATGGTGAAATGGGAATTGCACCGGTTAAAAGTAGTGAAGCACATAAAGTTAATGAATTATTAGGCGTTTTCGATGGATTGGATAGTAATAAAGAAACATCCATTTCTAGCGAAAAAACAGTCCCCGCTATTATGAATTCTCTAAAAGATTTGTTTTCTAACCCTTCAGGGTTTCAAGATTATATAAACTTGGAAGATGAAAGAGATAAAAACACAGTAGAAGCTATTAGAAATCGAGGCGCAGAAGGAATAACTACAATTTATTGTAGAACGATAGATGTGCTTGGGGTTTTTCACGTTAATTGGGAATCTAGAAGATATGTAGTTAAAATGGAAGACACAGAGGTTTTTGATGTTGTTTTTGGTGTAGGTAATAGTATTACAGTGAAATGTAGTTTATGTGGAGAAAAGTTGATAGAGAATAATAGGATATCTCCTAACAATTTAGAAAATACATTTACAATAGAATTAGAACTAGAAAGATTGGGCTTGACAGAGGCCGACTTTAAATTATTGTTAGCAAATAATCCTTTTTCTTCTCATGGATATTTTATTCAATGCAAAGTAGACCATATAAGTGGTGGTGCATGTCAGAGAAGAGCGTGTGATACAAGTATATTTTATGTAGATAAAACAGGTTATGATAAAGATTATCCAAGAGATCAAATTCCAGAAAAACTTTGTAAAAAATGTCCATATTTAGAGCAAGTTTATTTAACAAATGAAGATTTTTATCATACTCCACAACTTGTCTATTGTTATGACACCATGGATTTAGCCCCAAAACATGAAGCACATGAGTGTAAAAATTGTGGGAGAACATATTCAAATGATTTAGATTCAAGGGGCTTTTGTGAGTTTTGTTCATCAGTAATGAAAGGCGACAGTACTAAATTTAAAAATATGTATAAAAAATATTTTGAGATATTGCCTTGGTCTGAAAAAGCAAGATATATTCTTGCAAAAATAAAAGGATATGCAAATACTTTTATCTGTCATGAAGACGCTGATTTGATTATGTTTAAATCAGATAAAAATCTCTTAATATATGATAAGTCAAGCTTTGACTCAAAAAAACCAATAAGTTATAAAAAGAAATCAATTTCTTAAAATAGTATTGAGGTTTTTAAAAAGAGAAAAAAGCTTTAATTAAAGGGTTATAAAACATAGGAGCTAAATGATGCAGAGCAAAAAAATAAAATATGATATTTTGCGGGAAGGACAAAAGACGGACTATTATCCGCTGACCAAACAAAAGATTCAAAATCATCGGTGGATGGTTTTAGTTTTCAGCATATTAGTGATAATATGCGATATTTTAACGATAATATTTTTAGCTGCAGCAGATGCTAGCTTCCTTGGTATACCTATATCTTTGTTAGTTATTGATGCTTTATTTATTGGTGTTATTTACATTACAAACTTTAAAGTTAAAAGATCTATTTATCCTCTAATAGTATATATAGTTTTATCGTTAATTTTGACAATTGCTATGCTAAGTCAGCTAATTTCTTTTGCTGGCACTTATATGACAATCCTTTATTTTTTACTGTTTTTAATTATGCATATTATTTTATACATATCACTAGGCTTTTCTGTAAAGCTTGCTACACAAACAAATAATTTAAAAACAAAAGTTTCTTTTTCTGTTTTAGCAAGTATCGGGATTTTGATTGTTGTTTCCTTTTTGGCGTTAAATATTGTAGGCGGGTTTTTGGGACAAGGAAATTCTTTTATTACTGAAGAAAAAAATCTAGTGTATAGTTATGACTCAGTAAACGGATATTATGTTGTAAATGGGGTGACAAAAGGTTTTGGCGACAAAATAGTGATTCCAGAAACTTTTGATGGAAAACCTGTAGGAGCAATAGATTGTGATGTTTTTACTCAGGAAAATATTAAATCAATTACCATCGATGGCGAAGAAGCAAGAGCATTGTTAAATTTAGAAAAACTTGTAGACTTCCCGCTTGCAACAGAAGTGTTTGCTAGCATTGAAACAATAGATGCGTATAGATATCAAATTTTATCTATAGCAAAATCATACTATGATGAAGCAAGTTGGTATAATTCACTTGAAGACAGTGCATATGGAGCAGCTCGTTTTGCAAATGCTTTTGCTCCTCATGACTTAGCTGAAGATCAAGTTTATATTACATTTTCTTATAAAGTAGACGAACTAAAAGATGCTCTTTCTCAAGAAATCACTTCGACTTGGGTTGGGAAAAAGGGTGAAGTTTTTCAAGATTTAACCCAGGCTAGTGAAGATGGGGAAGTATATAACGATGAAACAAATCAACAGCATTTAGCATGGAATTATAATCAAAGCGGAAAAATAAGAATACTAAAAGATTCTTCAGGAAAGAGTATTGAAGGAAAGCCTGTATATGCGTCTACTAAAGTAAGTGTGCAATTTGCAAAAATATATACTTTGCAAGTTGAACAAGGCAATGACTCATTGTTTTTAGATACAAATTGGAATAGCGGGAAAGAAGGTGGCGTAAGCTTTTTTATTATTGATCAAGCAAACGATTTAATACAAACTTTACCCAAAAGAGAAGGGTTTGATGTAAATTGGAAAGCAAAAGAACATAGTGCTTATTACTATGATGTAGATTTAAATAATGATTTAGAAGCATTTATAAACGATAACATGACAACAGGGTCGAAAATAAAAATAAGGCCTCTGTGGGAAATGAAAAATCCAACTATTGATACAATAGAATCTTCTGGTGCTAATGGAGTTTCGCCAAATGATACTTATACCTATGGTGAAGAAACCATCAACGTTAATACTAAAGCAACAGGGCATGGGATTAAGCTAGAATATGCCTTATACAAAGATGGGGACTTAATTGAGAGAAATGAAGATGGCAAATTTTCTTTAAATCGCTTAACTCCAGGAGATAGTTCTTTTTACAGTGTTAAAGTTCGAGCAAAAGATAAAAATATTAGTTCTTTACAATCTGCAGATATTATTCAAAATATTTATTTAACAATTAAGAAAAAAGAATTAGACTTTACATGGAATTATCAAAACAATGCAAAGATTACATATAATGCAGAAGATTTTGAGATAAAAACTAATCATCAAGCAAGTGATTTAGTGTTTGAGGATGTCGCTAAGTATTCTGTTTCTTTAGACAATATAAGAGATGCAAAATCTTATACCATAAATCTAGCTTTAGAAGAAGACACTAACCAAAAATATGAAATTAAGCTAGGGAAACAAAATCTTAATATAACTGTTTTACCAAAACCTTTGGAGATAACTTGGACAAATACTAATTTTACATATGACGCTACGGAAAAAATTCCGACTGCCCAAGCTTTAGCCTTAGGTAGTGACAAGCTAAATTTAAATGTATCTGGCAAAAAAATTAATGCAAATATAGGGAGCACTTCTTATACAGCTTACGCATCCATAACAAATACAAATTACACGCTTTCAAATCCAAGTCAAGGATTTAAAATAAATCCATGTAGTGTATCAGTTGTATGGGAGGATGTTGCAAGCTTTGTATATAATGGCACCTTTCAATCCCCTGGTGCATCTGCAAACGGCATAGACTCATATGAAATTCCAATAGAAGTAGGAAATAAGGCTAGAAATGTCGGCAATGATTATCAGGCTACAGCAAGCACAACTGACACTAATTATTCCTTAGCTAATAATTTAAAAGCATTTAAAATAACTCCATTAGAAAAAGCAGTTAATTGGGGCAGCAATAGTTTTGTATATAATGCAAAAAATCAAGCTCCAACTGCAAATATAGATGCAATAGCTGGAGATTACGTTGTAGTTTCTGTGTCTGGTGCAAAAAAAGATGTAGGAAGTGGTTATGAAGCTCAAGCTTCCATAGGAGATGCAAACTATACTCTTATAAACAAAACAAAGACTTTTGAAATAACCCAAAAATCTTTAACTGTTACTTGGGGTAGTGCTACCTTTACATACAATAGGACAGCACAAAAACCAACAGCTCACGCAACTCCATTACTAGACGATGTACTAGGTTTAAGTGTATCTGGTGAACAAACCAATGCAGGAGAAAACTATGAAGCTCAAGCAAACATAACGAATGCAAATTACAAACTTTCAAATCCTAAAAAAACGTTTGTAATAGATAAAAAAGTAGCTACAATTACTTGGGGTAATACCACATTAACATACGATTCTAACTTACAAATACCTTCAGCTAGTGTTAGTGGGGTGATAAGCCCTGATGATTTAGGATTAACATATTCTGGACAAGAAAAAAATGTAGGTTCAGGGTATTTAGCAAAAGCAGAAATAACAAATGAAAATTATGTGCTTTCAAATTCACAAATATCTTTTTCAATCTCTACTTACGGAATTAACATAATTTGGACAAAGATTACTTTTACATATGATACTACAGATAAAATTCCAACTGCCACAGCTTCAGGTTTAGGTTTAGATGATTTAGGCTTAAGTGTTGATGGGAAGAGAAAAAACGCAGGGGAAGGAAATGCTATAGCTTCAATAACAAATGCAAATTATCATTTAATTAATTCAAATCAAGCGTTTACTATTTCGCAAGCCGCAGTGGATGTTACATGGGGAGCAACAAATTTTGAGTATAATGCTACAGAACAAAAACCAACAGCTACAGCAACTGCTATAGGCAGTGACACACTGGGATTGGTCGTTTCTGGTGGAAGAACAAAAGCAGGTGCCGGAAATGCTATAGCTTCAATAACAAATACAAATTACTATTTAACCAATCCAACAAAATCATTTAACATTGATAAAAAGCTTGTTAGTGTTGTATGGGGTGATATAACAAGTTTTGAGTATAATGCTTCCTTGCAAGCACCGACAGCTACGGCTACAGGTATAGATAGCTATTCTATACCTCTAACAATTACTGGCAAACGCAAAAATGTTGGGAATCATACTGCTACAGCAAAAACAAATGATGAAAACTATGGATTAATTGGCATAACCAAAGAGTTTAGCATAACTGCATTAAGCATTGCAGTATCTTGGGGAAGCACAAATTTAACATATAATGGAAGTAATCAAATTCCTAGTTTTACTGTTACTCCTATTGATGGTGATGATTTAGCTTTACTTTATTCTGGATTGCAAAAAAATGTAGGAGAAGGATATACAGCAGAAATTACAAGCGGTAATGACAATTATGT
>JAAZJD010000101.1 GCA_012800525.1 Clostridiales bacterium | reverse complement strand
TTTGTAGCCTTTAACATGTCTAAAACTTGTTTTGCTAATCTCCCTTTTGGTAATGCTAATTTTAACATAATCTATACTCCTATATATAATCAAAATCTAGTTTTACTTTTATTTAATATTCCTTAAATCTTCTTTTAAGGCAATTACAGTTTTGCCAATCTTTTCTAAATCCTCTTCCTATATCTAATTAAGATCTATTTTTGTTTTGCACTTAATATTCCCTAAATCTTCTTTTAAGGCAATTACAGTCTGACCATCTTTTCTAAGTTCTCTAGCTTTTTCTAAAGCTTTAGATGGATTTGCATTTCCATAAACTAAAAGCACATCATAACTTAAAGTTTTATATGGTTGATAATATGTATTTAATAAATCTAGGTTTATTGCAAACCCTATTGCATCATATGCTTTTGTATATCCTAGAAAAATATTTCCATACTTTCCACCAAGAAGTAAAGCTGCTGGAATTTTAGGAACAAAGCCTTGAAACACGATGCCGTTATAATATTTTGTATTATTAATAATTGAGTAGTCAATTCTTAAGTTATCTTTAAATGGACTATTTTCAAAGATTTTAACAATCTCTTCAAGTTCCTTTACAGCTTTTGCCATTAAATCATTTTTAACTAGCTTTTTAGACTCAGCTAATACTTTTTTACAATCTCCCCTTAATTCTATAATCTTCACAACTGCATCTATTGCTTCAGCACTTGCTTTTTTTCTTTCAAGCAATGCTTTTGCTTCACTTGCATTTTTTGATATTAAACACTCTTGAATAGCTTTAGTCGACTTATATCCAAGACCTAAATATTCTAAAAGACCTGAAACAAAATCAACATGCGATAAGTCTAAAACAAAATTTGAATCTACTTCATTTAAAGTAGTTAAAGCAAGTTCTACAACTTCAGCTGTAACTAAGCTATCAATCTCACCGATTGCTTCTAATCCCATTTGTTTAATCTCACAATATTTGTTTGCTTGCTTAGAAACTCTATATACACTTTCTAGATAAAATAATCTTTCAACACCAACAATATTTTCTAAAGTATTTTTAACAATTGATAAAGTGACGTCAGGCTTTAGAGCTAAAAGCTTTCCGTCTAAGTCATTAAAAGTAATAAGAGATGTGCTTTCAAGAAAATCTTTATTATCTAAATATAGACTTACTTCTTCAAATTTTTGCATACGATATTGTTTATATCCATACTTAGTGTATAGCTCCCTAGATTTTAGTGAGATAACATCTGATGGTTTTAATATTTGTTTGTCTATATACATAGTATATCCTCGTATAATAATGTTACTTGAATTTAACCTATATAAATGGTTAGAACATTACTTTGTTTTTGCTATATTTAAGATTTTATTTATCTTAAAAAATTTTTAGCATATTATTATATTATCTCACTTTATCTCTTTAGTCAATTAAATTGCTAAAGTATTTTTAAATTTTTTCAAACAAAAAAAGAGGCTGTTAAGAAAAACATTTAAATAACTACAACATATAAAACTAATATCGAAATAGCACTTCTCTCAATGTGTTTGTATTTTGACAACAAAAAAAAGCCTAAGGTTTTTGCCCTAGGCTTTCTCGCAAATTTTACTTGTTCTAAATTCTATTCTTTTTTAGACTTTCTTCTTCCTATAGAAGCTGATACTGCGGCAATTGCACCTGTTATTAAGACTGAAAGACCTGCAATAAGTCCTATTTGCCACCATTCTAGTGTAGTAGCTGATATAGGCGTAACTACATCTTTACTTGCATCATATTCATAGCCTTGGTAATATAAACTTTCTCCATCAAATGTCAATTTTCCAAAGGTAGAATTTGACAATGTTGGCTTGTGTAGATGTGGACCAAGGTCTAATGAAACATTTTCATTTTCAACAAAGTTATAATACTTTTCACCAAGTGTTCCAAGTGTTACATAAAGTGTTCCTTGATCTCCAATCTTAGTTTTATCGCTAGAATTATTTTTCACAGGATTACCCTCAGCATCTAAATAATACGATTCACTATAGGTGTGGTCGTGTCCTTGTAAAACTAAAGAAACTCCTTTTTCTGCAAATATTGGTGTTAGTTGTTCACGCATCTTAACTACTTCTAAATCTTTTGAGTGAGAGCCTGCTGTATATATGCCTTTATGCATAATGACTATTTTATGTTTTTGTGTAGTTGCATCTAAATCTTCTTTTAGCCACTCTACTTGAGCTTCACCTAAACCACTTTCATTTGTTGTATCATTTGTATTTAGGACTGTAAAGTGAACGCCACTATAATCAAAACTATAATATACACCACTACTTCTATCTTGAGCTGGAGCAGCAATTTCATAGTGCATATCTGTTGCATAGTTATATGCATCATTTCTTCCACCTTCAAACATCAATGTATAAGATTTAATTCTATCTTTTAATTTTTCTGTACCAGGCGCTTTATATGCATGTTTTTCATGATTTCCTGAAGCTATAACTTGAGTTGTATAACCCCAATGTCCATGCATAATATCTAAGAAATATCCCCATTGTAAAGCATTTTCTGAGTTATCAACTAGGTCACCACAATTAATTACAAAATCATAGCCTTTTTCTCCAAATACCGTCCTTGCCTTGTCCATGACCTTGTTTGCTTCCTCGTAAGCAAATCTACTAGAGCCTTGCAAATCTGTAACTAGTAACATTGAAAAAGGCACATCATCTCCTACTGGCGCTGTTTTAAAAGTGTATTCACGTGACCAATAATCATCTTCCGCACTTCCAACTCTATAACT
>JAAZJD010000100.1 GCA_012800525.1 Clostridiales bacterium | reverse complement strand
TCTAATACTCCAAAGTTTGGATTAATGATTAACTCTTGATTAGAAATTAATATTCTTAATGCTGCACTTTCATCATAACCAGCTGCACCACCAGATGAAGGAGCTTCACCCTCTTCCTCTTCTTCTATTGGAGGTTCTTCTGGAATAATTTCTTCTGGAATAGCTTCTTCATCGGGAAAAATGCTTCCAAGGTCAGCATTTTCAAGGTCATCGAAAACATCATTTAGCATTTGTCCAAGAGGTAATCCAACACCTTGCTCTAAAAACTCGCCTAAGAAGTTATTTAAAATTGACAATAAGTCTATTCCAGAAATTGCCGCTTGGAATAAACCAAGACCTGCTAGATTTGCATAAACCATATTGTCTTTACCAAGATAATAAATGCCAATAATTACATCTTCTCTTGCATATGTAATTTCTAAAGATATGGTAGTTTCTTCTAAATTGGCAAGATCACCAAATACCTTTAGTTCTAATCCATATATGATAAGTGAATTTTGAGGAGTAAAGTCAAATGAGCCTTCTGGCATATTTATTAATGATTCAACTAAATGTTCTAGTGCTTCAACTTGTGGAGACTTAACATTTGGCTTAGTTCTAAGTCTAACTTCTACACTTAAGCCAAGACCAATTTGTCCAATAGCTGAAATATCATCATACATGACTTCAACACCATTTTCATCATAAGCTGTATGATCAAATCCTGGCTCTCTATCATTTGTGAATATTGAATAACCAGGTTTAACATGTAAGCCAAACTTCAAGGCTTGTTCATACGGTGTATCATCAGTAACTCTAACGCTAATACCGCGTAAATCGTCACTTGGATCGTAACCAATTCTAATATTTCTAAATGAAGAGAATAAAAAGTCTTGTTGACCTAAAATAGCATGAATCTTTGGATTTGCATTAATAGAAGATAAAAGTGCAACTATTATTGCGCCAGTGGCAGCGATGGTAAATTCATCATTGCCAATAGTAGCAAGGATTAGTCTGCTATCCCATCCAAAGTTTGAGATATCAACTTTTTTAATCCTGCTAAATTCATCAACAACTGGAGGAGCTCTTTGACTTTCTGAATTTGCAGCCATTCCTTCCCCTCTACTGTTTGAAGGAGTACTTGTCGTGGTGTTTCCAGAGACATCACTAGAACTTTGCCCATCAATATTACCTACTTCATCTGCACCATTTGAAGGTGATGATATATTTGAATTTGATGGATTGTTGCTTGGAGCATTTGATGGTGCTGCTGGACTTGGAGTGCCCTCACCTTCACCTTCCGCCTCTTCCCCACTTAAAGCATTTTGTAGTAAATTCATTACCAATGTTCCAAATTCTAAGTTTTCAAGTTTAACTGCTGGGAAACCAATTCCCGTCAAGTCTGCATAAAGAGCTGACCTTTCAACTATTTGACCATGCTCTAAAACTCTTCTTCCTTCGTATGTCACCTTAATCATTGTCTTTTGGTTAAATGTAATTTCTAATTGGAATCTCACTGGAATTAAGCTTGCAAAATCTATGAAGAACCTTAATGATATAACAACTTCAATTTCTAAATCTTCAACTGCTTGTATAATAAAGTCTAAACTCTTTAAGCTCTTTATTAAACCTGAAGGATTAGTCCCGCCTGCTAGAGATAAAATAATCTCAAGAGTGTCAGATAAATCTATCATTCCGCCAATTGAATCATCTACTGTTGCTGCAAGGTTAAATTCAAATTCCCATTTGTATTCATATAAAGGTCTAAAGTGTGATGCAAGATAATCATCCCACATTTGATATGTAATGCCATCATCATGAGTTAAACCATCTCTTAAATGTCCACCAAGTTCAGTTTCAGCATATATATTCTTTTGTCCAATTCCTATATCTAGTGAATGTATTTTTAGATAGAATGAGAGATTAGAAGCATCACTTGTGACAGCTGTAAGCACATTGTATCCAGTAGCTTCTTCATTTAATACAACTGATACAGAAACAGTAATTTTTAACAATTCATCAGTCAATGTTTGAACACCCCTAGTATTAGGACTAACGGCACCTTTTTCAAACCATGCATATCCTCTATGAGCAAGAGAATTTACAAGTGAATCTGCATATAACTGTGCTAGTTCTTTTTGTCTTGCTAATTTTTCTTCAGGTGTTGCATAATCTTCTGCGTTGTATTCATATACATCTAGTGGATTAAATTCTAAGAAATACACCTCTCTTTCACCAGGTTTTTCTGGAGCAAAAGGCTTATCATAGTCTGATAAATCTTGACGAATAACTGCTTTAGTTGGAGTAAATACAAAATCTTCTTTGATGGTAGCGTCATCTTTAAACTCTACATTTGTAAAGAAATATTCATCCCTACCTCTAATCATTGATAAAACACTTGTTACATTTTTCCTAAGTGCAGGATGAACAACAAAATCATCCATTGATAAACCAGTTAAATCAATGTATGGCACAACTCCATCTGCATTACTTCTTGTTGCAGCTAACATAACTCTATGTCTATTTGCACCAACATTTAGTATTGTTATTTGGAAATACATTGGATATGTTTCTACTGTGTAATACACTTTTGTATCTCCAATAGTTTCAGCAGTATATTCAACATCTCTCCCATCAAGATATGCAGCTATTTGATCTCTTAAATCCTTTGCATAATTTAAAGATTCTTCTGCTGATGTCCCTTCAACAATCGCATAATATGCAGCTGGATTAAATTCTAAGAAGTAAATTTGATTTGCATACTCTGCCTCTACAAGTCCTATTACTATAGCATTATCATAATTTGTGATATAGGCATTACTTGGTAGAAGAAGTTTTGGGGTACCATCAAATTCACCCATTGCACCAATTAAGAAAGGTTGACCAGCAGTTATAATTTCACCTCTTTCTAATACTCCAAGTCTAGTAACGACATAATCAACAGGACGATTTTCTGCAACTCTACCTCTTAAATCTTGCATTGTTACATTAGATATATCAACTTCTTCATGATGATCTAATCCAATTGAAATCTTGAAATAGTTGTCGACATAATTAATATCTAAATGAAGTGATCCTAATTTTTCTTGCAATGGAAAACCTAAAAGCTCATCTAATATCATATTAAGAGCATTTTTAGCAACGGCAATGGTTATCATACCTTTTGTAAAAATAACTCCTTCAAGTATGCCAAAATACCAGTCTAATGTCTCTTCTTCTTCAGCTAGAGGATCAAATTCCTCCTCAAAGTCATCGCCACCTTCTCCTGTTTCACCGCCTTCTCCTGTTTCGCCACCTTCACCGGTTTCGCCACCTTCTCCTGTTTCACCACCCTCTTCACCAGGCGTAGGAGGAGTAATGCTTGGATCTCTTAATGGCTCCCCATTAAATCTTACAGGCATTGGAAGCTCTAGCATATCTACAATACTTAACAATAAACCATCGATTGTATTTCTTTGTAAGTTATCGCCAAGCTCATCTAAAATGGTCTTTAAGTCTAAACCTAGGAATTTTGTAAAGAAAGAATTATCGATAACTACACCGTGTAGTCCTTGATCTTTTAAAGCAGATACAGTTAAATAAATCTTTAGTCCTTCTGTATCATAATCACCAAAATCTCTATTTAATGATCCTATAATATATAGTGCAAAGACTTCATTTTTAACTTTACCATTCTTATCTAGGTTGACACCTTGAACTAATAGATTGATAGCCCAGCTATTAATATCTGTCAATTGCATATCAACTTTTATTCTAAGTGTTAACTCGCCTTCCATGCTATTTAAAGCTTGAATATACATAGCTCCATATCCAACTTCAGCATTATATTCTGGAGTATCTTCAAATATAGAGCTTTGCATTTGGCTGAAAATAGAGGAGAAGTTCATAATATATTCTGTTAAACTTGCACCTACAGTAATATCTATACCAGCATTAACTTTCCAAATAATATTACCAGCATCAAAGCACCTAGCATAATATTCTAAAAGTTCAGGATCTGATGTCATATATTCATAATATTCTTGATATTCTGCCTCTTTTGCACTTATATGTGAATTATGTAATAGAGATATTGTCAAACAAAAGCCTGCAGCCATATATTTATCAACCTCAGGAGTTGGAGGTTGGTCTAATTCTAGACCAGATGGACCGCTATATTTTTGGAGATTAATTTGGATACTAAATCCGCCATTTTCATCAAATAATATACCCAAGCTAAGTTGGTCTAGAAGATATCTCACTATAGTTTTTGCTTTTTCACCATCAATATTAAGTGGTTTGGCATTAGGTCTTCCAGCTAAAGCATCTAATATAATATCAGCTGCACTGGCTAAAATTTCTTGAGTTAATAAAAGAGCAAAACCGCCAGAATTTAAGAATATTGCAGGACGAATACCCTCACCTATTAATCTAGCATTGCTTGTTAGCATATCAGCTACAGGATTTTTCGCTGGTGCTACTAAATCTGGAGCTCCAAATGGATCGGTCATTCCCCCTATACCAGAAGTTGATGGAACAGGACTTTGAGTTTCACCTTCAGTCGCAGCTTCTTCAATCAAAAATATTGTGTGCATAAAGTCTCTTATCGTCTTAGATAAGCCAAGTTGTGGAATCTTGATATCTATATTTGTATCAAATAGCTCTATGCTTGCATATATTACATCGTCGACCATCTTCAATGCAATAAAATCTTGTTTATGATATATTTCATTGAGCGCTCTATCAAAGACAACCATACTGATGGTAAGTTCTACGATAAGGGCTTTTAGATAATCTTCTTCTGATACGGAAAGCAATTTACCAATATGAACTGAAGCCTTTAACCCTATATCTAGTCTAATTTGCTCATCACCACCTGCAAAAGTTAACGCGGTATCTATATCTGGTGGTAATGTAAAGCCTAGAGCATCACCAAACAACACCTCTAGTAAAGAAGTAAGTAGAGTTTTACCATTTTGAAGATCCATCATTAAGCTGATGTTTGTTCCAAAGTTTACTGGAACCTTATCATAGTGATGATATTCTAATTTTTCTTCATTGGTAATTTGACGAGGAACCATGTAAATAGCACCTTCTGGTGTCATTTGTACTGTTTCGTTTGCCAAACCAATTTTAAGTTTTGGAATATTTAAAATCAAACCAAGGTTAATTCTAGCCCTTTGTGCTTTTGGAAGTTTAGCAATTAAAGTGCCACCGGAATTTGCAAAGAACCAGTCACCTATCTCATCTGCATAAAATCTAATTTCATCTGAAGTATCTGCATTTATTATTGTCGGATTATCTTCTGTCCCTATTGCATGTTTACCTTGCAATATGTCCACTACAGTATCAACAAGCACTATGCCAGATGGCGTATAGTTTGGAGTATCTATTTGAGCGACTACAACAAGCTCATCGCCAAGTCCTTCAGTAACCTTAATTAGACCTGAATTTTCTGTAATACTGTATAACACATCTTCACCATCTGGTGATAGAATGTTTGCACGTGAAGTAGCAGAATCTAAATTAATATCTACACCAAATTCCCCATTTGGGTTAATTCCAACACCCACATTTGGATCTATAACACCTTTCATGAAAGCAGCGATATCTACAGGAATATCAAAAATTCCTAAAACTGCAAATATCATTTGAGCTGTTATTTGAATTAAAAATCCCTCTTCATCACCTAGCATTAGCCTTATTACGCCAGTTAATTTCTCTGCATCGCCTGGTGCATTAAACAATCTACCCCACAATGGGAAAGCCTCTGCAAAATCTTCATCAAGCCTATCTTGCGAAACTGAATATGGCCTACCATCTGGACCTATTAATTCTATAGTATTTGTCTCATCATCTAATTCTAATATGCTAGGTGGTGCATATTGACCAGTTGTAGTTCCATCTTCATCATAGTAGCCTTCTTTTCCGCCAGCTGAAACAAATTTAAATATATCTGCAACATGCCTTGCTACTAATTTTCCAATGCCTAGACTTTCTAAATCCACATATATATTTTTCCATTCTGGCTGTTCTGGATCGTCTGCTAAATACATGTGTATGCTAAATTTTTCTGGAGCTTTTTCAGATACGATACTAAGTTTCACTTGTAGGGATTGCCAAAATTCCATTAGACCATTTTTGACATTAGCAGTTAGTGATACATCTATTGCTAAAGTATCACCAAGATCTCCTAAAGCGATAACCGTTGGTAGTGCTGATAATAGCTGACTAGATGGTGGAAATACAGAATCTAATGCACTTAGATCTTCTAGCTTTGGCTCAATTAAACCATAAATTACACCATCTGGATCTAGCAATGCGTTAAACAAATCATCAAGTTGAATTATACCTTCATCTGTACCTGCTTTTATTTTCAATTGCAAATCAAACAACACTGTATTAAAGTCATCAAGCGTAATATATCCAGCGGATGTAGGTTGTATCATAATATCATCTGGATCGCTGGCCTCTGCTGTCCATCTTTCAAAGTTTACTCTAATACTATCAAGGCCAACACCTAATGCCATTACCTTTGAATTTTGACCTGCTTGGTCAGTTGAAAGTTTGGCATAAGTTTCAAGTCCTACACCAAGTATGATTGAGTTATATTTAGGTGCCATATATATGCGAGCAATTAACTCACTGAATATATCAAGTTCGCCCATATTTAGCATTCCAAGTATTCCGTCAAATGCCATTTTTCTTGCTGTTATCACAAGACCATAAGTTGTGAGACCACCAAGAACCAATTGTTCTGCAAGACCTATATCAATAGGTGTCCTATATGTAGCACCTGCGTTTGAAGGACCTGCATTTGAAGGACCTGCTCCACTAGGTTCTGTTTCTGTTTCCTCTTCTGTTGCAAAGAATTCACCAAGTTCACCAAATAATACCGTTGCCCAGTTAAAATCTATTTGATGCTCTTCAACACCAAAGACAAGCGGGAAGAAATATGGTATTAAAATCTTTGGTAGATTCAATTGAGATAAGTCTATAAATAGATTGTCGTTTATTAAATTTACCCTAATCAATCTAGATTTTTTTGTTGTCCCTACGCCCGTTATCATATTTATTGTCAATTGAGCTTCAGAGCTTCTCAAGTCATTTAGAACTAAGTTTCCTAGGGCAACTATCTCAAATCTTACTTTTTGATCTTGTGCAATTTCTAATAAAATTGCAATAACTATATCCTTTAGCATATCAATGCCTTCAAGCAATGATGTTAAAGGTTCTTTATTTAAATCATATCCTTCATAACCTAATACACCAGCATCTGTAATCTTTCCAAACTCAACTTCTAAAAAGATTGTTGTTTTGATTCCTATAACAGGTGCTTGCTCATCGATTATCGTATAAGGAGCGGTTTGTACATCTACTTGGATTTTATTTCCATTTTCATCTAGAACATATTCACCTTCTTCATTTTTTTCATATACAGCACCAATATATGCATCTGTTGGCTCTGTCAATTTCATTCCTTCTAAATAAGAGAATGCGATTTCATGATTATTCTTGATAGCAAATGAAAGTCCTAGACTCTTGCTTGGATCAACTTTATATTTCACTGTTCCATCAGGATTTAATTTTATTTCTCCATATTCATCTAACTCTTCAACTCTTTGATTTCCAGCAGTAAATTCATAAGCATCAAGTCCAAGGGATAACTTAATGATATCTTCTGGACCAAGTAATAGTGCTTCTATATTAATTTCACCAACTGGATTTACTAAAGAACTATATCCTGCTATATCGCCAGATAATAGGCCTAGCACACCAAATAGGGCAGCTGTTCCTATTCCTACAGCAAAGCCTCTCTTAGACAAACTTAAGTTAAGATATGCAACATTTGATGATATTCCGCCTGCAGGCGCATTGAATATTGAAAATGGATTAAAGTTATTATATCTATAACCGCCAATACCTCTTGGGGAAGGACTTGAAATATCTGGCTCTTCTTCTTCATAATCATCTTCAAATGCACTCTTCATTCTTTCTATAACTAACATTAAAGAATCATAAAAATCATCGACTTTGACAGGTTGTAAGTTAAAGGCTGCAGCATTTAGATAACCTGCTCTATCATGATAGGTAATAGAAGCAATTTCCTCCATTTCATTTGCGCCATTGACAGTAACTATACTATCTCTATTTCTCAATACTAGCTTGAAGTTTGTATCATAAAAAGATGGATATCCAAAATTCGTTACTGAATCTAATACTTCAGTTAAATTGAGATTTCCAGTAAGCTCTAGTCTATAATGATTTGAAATTTCCGATAAAACTTTCAGTGCTGGAGCAAGTCCTAAACCTGAAATCAAATCTAGAGCTCCACCTTCTTCCCCTTCTTCACCTTCGCCGCCGCCACCACCAAGCATTTCAAATATTTTTTCTACCGATTCATCTAATAGATATAAAGAGCCCTCATCTCCTTCTAAATCGAAGTCTAATGATAGAGAAACATAAATTGTGCTAAGATTTGTTGCAAGAGCATAATCTGCAGGATCAAAAGTTGCAGGTCTAATAACTGTATCTCTCATTCCAATCTTAAAGTTTTTAATTCCAATGCCTATATCATATTTTCCTATACCTAAGGCAATGGCTAATAGGTCTTGCCCATGTCCAGGGAAGTTATTTGCTATTGGCTCAAGTTCTGCAAACAAACCAAGTTGTAGATAGATAGAATCTTTTACCACTTGACTTACAATATTTTGCAAATCAACTGGTCTTGGAGTTTCAATTACTTGTTCTTCACCATCAACTACTATCGTTTCTTTATCTGTCATCTCCATGGAAACAGCGCCAAGTAAAGTATAAACTAAAGCTGAAGTTATACTAATCACTGCACCTGTTTGATTTCCTACAAGTATATGTAAGTATGGCAACAAATCTTCACCAGTAAATGGAGCATTTTGAGGCGAAACTCCCTCACCATATGGAGCAGCTTGCCCTCTATAATAGCTATATTGTGGATTTTCAACATTTACACTTTGATTGTTTGCATTTGCATTGCTACCAGCTACTCCACCAATTCCTGCAAAACCGCCACCATCTATAGCAGGTAAGCTAGAGCCTTCTCCTTCAACAACCTCAGTTCCACCAGTTCCTTCATAATAATCAAAGATATCACGACCTATAAAGTTTAGATTCATCAATTCGCCAAGAGCTCTATCAACCCTAACTTTTCTTACGCCTAGAGCTTCAAAACCATCAATGTATGCTGTACCATTTACAACATATAGACTTATTGATGTATAGTCTGTTGCATCTGCTGAACCATAAGCCCTAAGTTCAACTAATAGTTCTGCTCCGACTAATAGCCAAATGAAATCTTCAGTTTTGATAGTCTTTAAAAAGTCTGAAACTTTGATAACCACGTTAAGGTGGAATGTTACACGTTTTGCACCATATGAGAAGTTTTCTAAAACAGCACCAAATGTTGACATATTAAATAAACCTTCAATCAATGGAGTAAAGTCTAAGGCGGTCGTAGTTTCTGGATTATTTGGTGTAAAGATTGTATCGCCTGCAGCAAAAGATACTTCTCCTTCAATTCCAACTTTTAGTTTATGGTCTTCCATTCTAGTTGGGTTAAAGTCATAATAATCTGGACTATTTTTTATACTGTCGTAGTATGCAGGAGATTTATTGATTTCAATTTCAATTTTACCTAGTTCAAATTGGAATTCAAGCAAATCTTTTGCATTTAAGTTTATCAATAGCAATGCCCCTCTTGTTGGGTTTTCTTCGTCTAAAGGAGTTATATTAGATGCTCCAATTTCAATTGAAGCTGATATATCATAATCACCAAATAGATTTTCAATTGTTATATCAATTGGCTTATACTCTTCACTACCGTTTTCTATTATTCCAGTCTTTAGATATCTATTTTGCTCTGGAGTCAATATAGGATTATCTTCTGTTGGAGGATTCTCAGGTCCGCCCATTCCACCTATTAAAGATTGCAATAAAGCATAAATTGCTGCAGATGGAGCCACTATAGCAACAGGTGCACCATTTATCGTATAATAATCTGAATTTGTAGCTATTTTTAATAAAAATGCTGTTGCTGTGATAGATTCTGGTGAATTATCTGGCAATTGAAGACCATTATTTGGGATATTAAATGGATTTCTAATTGTACCGGGTGCTTGAGAAGGTGTTTCTTCACCCTCAGTTGTTTCACTTTCCCCTACCAAGTGAGCAAAGCGCTCCATATAAGTTTCAAAATATGTAAAATGATTAATCTTAATTTTTTCTTGCAATAAGTTATCGCCAGCAAAATTTTCTAAATCTAGATATATCCCTATATCATAGCTAACTTCACCAGTTACTGGATCTGGTGGAAGTTCACTGCTTATTACATTTACAGACAAAATGTCACCTGGCACATAATCAGGGTGTGTTTCAGGTCTTGTTGATAATGTTAAACTTAATTTTAGATTCATAATATTTTCTAAATCTAAAATTGCATCTATCTTGTAGAATAATTCTCCGCCAAAGACTGCTGTATCATTTAATCTTTCATCTATGACACTTAAAATGAATCCAAAGTTTAATAGCTTTTGTAAATCTATAGCAGACTTTTCAATTTCACCGCTTTCTACCGCTGCATTATACTCTTCCTCTAAATCAATGCCTTCTGCTTCAATATTAATTCCTTGCTCAGCATATTCTATAGATTTGAGCATCATCCATTCTTGTTTTTTGTATTCCGTTTGAGCTGCTATAACACCTTGAAGTTCTTTTAATAAGTGTGAAAAAGAAGCAATTCCTTCAGTTGCACTTCCAACCGCACCTGTCTCTTCATCTGGATTTGAGCTAGTGTAGTCTTTTGGTGCTTCAATCTTAAATCTAATTGCACCTGTAATTTTTGCACCAATATTTTCAAGTTCATCTACAATTTGATAACCCTCGTCACCATCTGGTAAATCAAGCATCATTTCTGGTATAATTTTTAACCTATTTAACTTAATTTCAAGTTGCACAAAATCTGGATATATAGGTTCTTCACCAGCAGCTCCTTCAAGTGGTTCAGGTCTCAATCTCACTCCTAAACCAACGCTTAAAGGATGTGTGCCAATCAAAGCATAAGCTTCAATCTCAAAAGTTTCTAAATATGTTTCTAAGTCTACCCCAAGAAGAGTTTGAAATACTCCAATTAAAAAGCCTTTTGTAATTGTAACTCCTAGTCCATGGTTTCTAAATACAATATCAATAAATGCTTCTGGTGCAGTTATTTCTTCTGGCTCTTCAGGAGTTTCAGGAGTCTCTGGCTCCTCAGGAGTTTCTGGAGTCTCTGTTTCTTCTGGATTTTCTGGAGTCTCTGTTTCTTCAGGAGCTTCCTCATTTGAGCTCATTCCTGCTATGAGTCCTGCTATTACAGCTATGGCATTTGGTACTTTAACCTTCTTTATCTCAAACAAAAACTCTGAATATAGATATAGATCACCTTTTGCGAAAAATACTTCTAAAATTCGTTTTGTCAGTCTATCACCATTTTCATCGACAACATTTGGATCTTCACTTGCCCAAGTATCTAAGTGTAAAGACAAAGCTGTTTCTTGCAAGCATGATAAATCTGGAATTCCACCTTCTGTATTAGCATCAGGATTATTTAATATATTGATTAATTCTACTATTTCATCAATGTTAATTGTTCCTTCTATGGTGAAAAATAGTGCGCCATCTACAATACCTAAAAATTCTATTACAGCTTCAAGTGGTATATCTGGCAACAAGCCTTGTAGCAGTGGAGTTAAGTTAACTAAATTCTTATTTGTTCCTTCAAGTGGAGTCGAATTAATGGTTGCTTGACCACCAATTTGTAAATAGACATTATCTGGCATACCATTGTTTGTCATATAATATCCATCTTCTGGAGCACTTTCCATTGTTTCAGGATCTTCAATAGAAAACTCTTCCATTAACTCTGATTCATCTGCGGCAATTCTAAGTCCACCTAATCTCAATTTAAGATCAAATGCTTCAACACCTGTAGTTAAACCAATTCCAAAGCCTATATCATTATAAAACTCATCTACTTCTGGCCCATAGCCTGTTTCACCAAAGTATATATCTAAACTTGTATCTTTTAGTGCAACAGGAAGTTCGCTTTTTAATAACATTGCAAGTAAAGCTGTCAAAGCATCTTTACCAATGCTTAGCGACATTTTATTTGGATATAAAAGTAGTTGAAGTGCCACTGCCTCCGGGGCATCAAATAAGTTTGCATTTGCAGCGTTATCTATATTTAATAATGAAACTACATTAGATGGACTTGGTGTTTCTTCTTCTGGAGAAGCAGTCATTTCTTTTATTTGATTAATTAAATCGTCTAAACTAGTTATGCCTATGCTTGGAACACCAAAATAAGATAGGTTCAAATATACATTTCCATTTTTAACATATATACCTAATATTAGCTTTTGTTCACCAGGTTCGGGATTTCTATGACATAGCTCAATTGCAACTTCACTCTTACCAATATTTTGCATTACATCAAAGTTGCCATCGGCATCATATCCACCGATATGAACAATACCTTTTATTTCAAAAGCTATATCTAAATCAAATTCAGTTAAACCAAACTTAATTCCAACACCTTTTAAAATCTTGCCAAGCATTGTATTTAAATAAGTATTTGTATAGTCTTCCGCATCTCCAGCATTTAGACTCAAGTAACCACCAACTTTCAATCCTAGTTTCAAGTTTCCTATGAATTCTTTGAAATCCATATATTCGCCTGCATTACCAGAATTTTGCCACTTAATGGCAACACGTCCTGCCCTTAATCCTATGTCCCTTATGACATTGAATCTAAAGTATATGGCATCAACAGGCTCAAAATCTGGGTTTGTCGGAGAATCACTCTCTTTTATTGCTAGATATAACGTTAAATATCCATCTTCTATTTGCCCAACATCATTAAAGTCAAAATCAATTGCTTTAATTTTGATATATGCATTAAGTTTTGGCATATTTTCTACTGGCATTCCCAATATTCCAACTAATGCCGACAAAAATTCACTTGCAACTAATACAGTTAGGGTATTCCTATATGAGTTAATTTCCACTTCGCTAAGAGCTGCACCTAAAACTTCAAGTATATTTATACCGCTTTCTTCCTCGCTAGCTTCACCTTCATCAGTTTCACCTTCATTTTCAAAAGCTCCACTTAAAAGCATTCTAGCTGCAAGATCCACAATCTCGCTTGAAGGATTTCCAATAAAACCAAGACTATTTTGTGCAATTAATTGAACAGCTCTATCTGCAAGTAGCATCTTAACTAGATTTGCAACCATCATAGGTCCACCATTTGCTTGGGTAGCATTGACAGTGAGACCTGCTAAAGTTGCGATATTTGCTGCTGGGGAACTAGAGCCTTCCTCTTTATACAATGCGCCTATGATTGTATCTGCTATGTTGACTCCTGCAAGTGTTTCTCTCAAGCCTAAATTTGGATACTTAACTAAAGGCAATGAGCCTATCATAGCAAGACCTGGAATTTGATCTTGCAAGTTGGCAAATGATTTTAAGTCAATATACAGTGTATCGGAAGCGCCCTCATAGAACACCCCTATATATTTCTTTTCATCTAACCTAGCTGGGTTATATAATTCCAAATATAACTCTAAATTTGATAGGTTATTTAAATCGATATTACCTTGCAACATGTATGCAATTTCTACTTTTTTGCTTTCTACCACACCAATTGAAAGCATTAAATTTTCTACAAATGAACCAATTAAATCACTAAGATCAATTCCCGTTGTCGTTTGATTCATTCCTAAAGCTACTGCACCTGTCAATATTACATTGAATTGTCCGTTTGTAAAGTATCCCCTTCCATCTAAAGTTTTTCCAAGTGTCAAATCTAGGAAAGAGTTTCTCTTTGCCTCTGTATCAATGAGTGAATATGCTTGCCAAGTAGGTCTTTGGAAATAATTTATTCTATCAAGTGTCAGCTCTATACCAGCTTTCTTGCTAAACTGATTTACTCCAGCCCCTTTTATCCCACCAAGTATTACTTCAAGTTTAATTGAATTTAATGGATCTTTTTGGTCTATTTCAAAATGAACATTTGGTAAAGCCATATTGCCATTTAATTCTAAAAATCTACCTAGAATTTTACTTAATTTTGGACCATCTAAATTTAACTCTATTATCCATTTTTCTTTTGTCTTATCCCTTCCTGGGAAAGTCATAGCATCTAAAATATCTCCAAGTAGACCCATTACATCTACAGGAGGCTTCTCAGTTTCCTCCCCTTCATTTGCAGGAGCATTGCTTGGCGCTGTTTCAGCCTCTGCAGCTTCCGCTTTTGGTGCATTTGGATCAATATACGGTAAAAGTGTCGGCATTATGCTAGACAAAAACGAGTTGATGCTAAAGTTTCGCATCTTGACATTAGGTAAAAATTGCCCAGTCAACGTTCGCATATTTGAAAAATCTAGATATATGACATCTTTTTCAACAATAATTTGGGCAAAAGGTTGTTGGTTAAACATCAACCTTAATTCAGCCATCGTTCTTTCTGGGTGTAATAAGTTAAGAGATACTCTTGCATCTATAGTAAATTCGTATCTTGTTTGGTATGGGAAATTAATGGGCATATCGCCAAGGGCTCCAAGATCTAAATCAAAAGCATCTCCCAAAATTCCATTTAAAGTAATCTTGCTTCCAGCATCTGCTGCAACAGCTAACGTTCCTGCAAGCTCTACGTTTCCTATACTTCCTTGCGAATATCTTGTATCTTTACCAGAAGCACCAATCCTATATGAAGTAAATTTAATATCTATTTTTTCATTGGATTGTCTAATTTGTAGAGGTGATAAGCCAATTCTAAGTTTAAATGCCTCATCTTTTCCATGCCCTATACTAGTATCACTTGGCAAATATTCTGGATAGAGATCTTCTTCTTCCCACTTTGAAGTTTGAGGCAAGTCCTCAGGTGTCATCCCCTCATATTTTTCACGCATATAATCTACGTCTGCTGGTGAAAATACAGAAAGGTCAGAGCCTCTAATTACATAATCACGCACTAGTTGCTCTTGCCCTTGGTTGTTGATTCTAGTGAAATTCTTTTTCTCTGTATGAACGGTTATTCCAAGTTTTGTACCTGTAGGCCATTGTTTTGTTAGAAAATCATTCAAGTCAAAACCTAGAAGTTGCTTTAAAAGTGGGTCAAAGTTTGGTGTCCCAAATTTATCCCAGCCTACAAAACCGCTAAGTAGTCCTAAAATTGGAGCTAATTCAAGTGTAAATTGATAATCTATATTTTGAAATTCTGGATTTTTAGGATTAGAACCCTCAATGACATTGTATTTAGTTGCTGTGATTTGCTCATCAAAAAAGGCTGTAAGTATGCCTAGGGCACCATCAAGAGCAAAATCTCCTATAACCACACCCGTGCTTCCAGCAACAATACCTGGGACTACCCTCGAAACATCAATGCCTATACCATCAAGCAGTGGACCAACCATTCCCAAAGTATTTGTCAAATTAATCTCTTCTGCATAATATTCTTTTCCAAGCATATTCACATAAAGTGTTCTATCTGCATAGTATAAGCCTATGACGATGGCACCTTGAATGTTGCTTCTCAATTCTAGAAGCATTTGCGATTGCTTGTTGTCTGTGTTGTGAATATTAGCCTTTAAAATTAAAGTTAACGAAATGTCTTGCTCAGAAAGTTTTTCCCTTGACATTGTACATATGTCCAAATCAAAGTCTATTTGAACGTCAAAAACGGTATATGTGGCGTTGTCTATTTTGGGATATAAATATTGTGTGTTTTGAATAGACTTTTTAACTAAGTCTATACCTTCGTTTCTAGAAAATTTTTCTCTCCTAACAATGTCTTTTGGTGTTGTGTCAACGTCACCAGGAACTATGTTAGAGTTTGCATCATCTTGTAATCTTGGAGAACAAGCAAAGAGTGCAGCAACCAGTGCTACCATCATCAAAACGAGTATTAAGCTGAGTAGTATTTTTTTCTTGTTCATTTTAACTTACCAAACGTTACTATATTTCGCTCTTTTTTCGCGCTCGGCCCTTTGTTATTATATATATTATATATATAGGGAAACTTTGTCAATTGCCAAAATCAATGCAAGCCAAAAGTTCACAAAAAATTGCTTCAAAAATACAAAAATATATCCCAAAAATCACACAAAAACCATCTTTTTTTACCTAGCGCGCCCACCATTTTAACTTCTTGAATTTTGTTTAAAAAATTTAAGTAAATTTAATTTCTTAAATAAAATACACTTAAACTTGAGATACTCTCCACATTTTCTTCAAAATCACACAAAAACCTCAATATTTCCAATTACTTTTGTACTACACTAAACTCTCTCAAAATTACACAAAACTTCCGCATCTTTAATTACTTTTATACTAACCTGAACGCTCTCAAAATCACACAAAACCTAAGCATCTTCAATCATTTCTACACTGCACTAAACACTTACAAAATCGCACAAAAACTCCAACATTTTCAATCACTCTTGTACTACACAAATGCTCTCAAAACAATATAAAAAACCTCAATATTCTTAACCCCTAACACAACTAAAATTGCTCTCCAAAATTGCAAATGCACTCAACAAAAAAGACCTCAAATTAGAACGAGGCCTTTTGATGTAACGATTCAATAAAAGATGGGTTTATTTTACCAAAATCTCATCGATAAATTTCTTAATTTTTGACACAATAAATTCCCTTGGATTTAAACTATCATCTTCAATCAAAGGAGTTAAATCCATTGAGTAGGCAGCTGACTGATATTGATCAACACCATGGGAAGCAGCATAAGTTGCATTAGCGCGTCTTCTTCCTTTTACCGCTAAATCATAGCGTTTTCCACCTTCTATTTGACTCTTATGAACCTTCAAGACATTGTCTAATAGTTCCTCATAACCTGTTAAATCAAAAACAACCTTTTCTTCATCTGACAACCAATCAAGATTACGCCAAACCTCATTGCCATATAGTTTCATTGGTCTTTCATCTTTTGGCAACCTTCTAATTGCTTCAATACACTTTAATGCAACAGCGACATGTGTTGGATGCTTATCCGCTAGATTATGAGTGTATACGACCGTTGGTGCATATTCTTTTAATATTTTGACATAGTCATCGACGATTCTCTTGTCTTCTAAATCTTTTATTTGGGCACTATTGTAATTAAGCAAAATCAAACTTGCATAGTCTCCAATTTTTGCTGCCTGAATTTGTTCTTCCCTTCTTATTGCTATCATCTCAGCATCTGTGGTGTTTGCATACGGGCCAGTTCTAGGACTTCCACTTCCATTTGCTGTGATTACCGCAACTAAACCAAAAGCATCACTTTTATACCCTCTCACAATTCCTTGTGGGCACATAATTTCCACATCATCTTGATGTGCTGCAATTACTAAATCTGTAAAAATATCTTTTGAACCTTTTACTATTTCAGCATTCTTATTTAATTCCATTTTTATCCTCCAACAAATCTGTTTTTACTTAAAATTCATACAGACTATCAATTCTACAATCTAACCCATACAGCTTTTCACTTTTTGATTTGACCTATACAAATACCACAATACAAACTATCTTTATTTGCCTAATAATATATACCAAATATCCCAGTTTGGAATCCATTTAGTTCTAGTTTTGCAATATTACTTAAATATTATAACATCGCCGCTGTATAGCTTTGTCCAAGCCTTCTTGTCATCTCATCTGGTAAGACAAGCTTAACTCCTGCCTTAAATGAATCTAACAAATTTTGAGCTTTAGCCATCAATGTGTCTCCACCTGTACCAGAAACAACTCTACCATATAACACAACTTTTTCAATGTCATAAAATTCTTTATACCACATTATGCTATATGCTAAATAATCTCCAAGTCTATCAAATATAGAGAGGGCTCTTTTATCCTTTTGATTTGCAAGACCTTGAACAACCTTTAGCTTTTCAGCTAGAGATAGTTTTTCATCTATTTGAATACCTGCTTCTGGTGCTAGTTTAATAACAGCATCTTGCGAATGATATTTGCAACCTACTCCGATATCCTTGCTCCATTCATCTTCAATTGCGAATCTATTTGCATCTACAGGAACAAAAGCTAGCTCATTTAAGTAGCCAACAATATGCATATCTTTATCTATATATCCAGCAGCTTCACTTGTTCCTAAAGCTAAACCTAAAACCTTACCTGACTTTAAAAATTCTGCACCTGCTAATGCTGCAACATCACCATCATTTGAGACATTGACAGGAACGCCATAATGTTCTTCTAAATCTTTATAGATTCTAAATACATGTGTCTTCCACATGGATTTTGGAACTTTTATAAATAGAGAAGCAACTCTTAGCTCATCATCTATTACTATACCTGCTGAAGATACACCAATGGCATCAACCTTTCCGCCTAGAGCCTCAAGCCCCATATTGATACTATCTAAAATCCCCGCCTTATGATACTTTGGATCTTCATTTAATTTTGGATGCCACACAACTTCCTTTTCAAATACAACTTTACCATCAATGCATGCTGTTACTTTTCTATCAGAACCGCCTGCATCAAAGCCAATTCTTCTACCTTTTGTATTGCCACCAACTAACTTTGGTTTTCTAGTTTCTTTTGGCATTCTGCCTTTTACATTTTCAACAACAAAGGGGGTTTGAAAAACATCTGACATAAAATTGACATCAAACTTTCTTTCACCTTTTTTTGAATAAATCTTAGCTATAGCATCAATGACACCTTTGTCACCTTTTAAATATAGGTGATATCCGCCATATGCCCATATCATAGTCTTTACAATTCTTTCAATATAACGAACATTTTCACGAATTCTTTCTGAGGGAAGTATTTTTAAACTTTTATATGCAACTTCTTTTTCGCCTCTTTTTAAAGCTATCTCGAACTTTTGAGAACCGGACTCTTTACATTCCTTTTCAAAGTCTAATTTAAATTGATACATTGGATAATAATTTTTATCTAACATCATATTTACTCCTCTTTTATAAATTCATCTTGGTAATTGATTTAATAATATAGCTAATTCTATCTCGCTTCTTTCCCTACTCCAACTAACCTTTCCTAGTGAAGCCCGTTTTCTATACTACAGCATCCCAAACTTGCATATTAATCTATATTAAGTTCTCTTTTTATAGATATATAATAGGCGCTTGAGGTGCAGCAATTTGCAGTTTTTTAGTATTTTCAACCCAAGATTTTTTTGCCTTTTTTATAGTCCATTTTTCCTTATGCAGCAAAGTTTTGCCTGGCTCTACCAATGTAATTGGAGATAAGGTTTCAACTTCATGAATTAAATCATTTGTATATGTTTCAAAGTTACAATGAAAATCTGGATAGTGTCCTTTTTTATCGCCTTTGACTTCTTTAATAAAAACTGTTTCTTCTACCATATATTGAGCTATAATATTTGGCAAAAATGTACCAAGCTTTAGAGCTCTTTTAATTCTTGCATCGGAAGCTACAAAAATTGCCTCATCAGTCACGGCATAACGTCTATCTAGCATATCATTATATGACCAATGAACTATATTTCTATTTGGCAAATAACCAGTATTTTCCCTAGAAAGAGGAACTACTAGCACACCCCCTGGCTTACACACACTTAAAGACCAAATACAAAGTGGGGAAACCTTAGAATCAAGATTTGTTGCACTCATTTCAACATCGATTTTTTCCTCATCTAAAAACTCTATTTTTAGCTTTGTTTGAACTTTATGTAAAGGCCATTTTTTAGGAACAAACACAGCTCCATTTTTGATCTTCTCATATTTAACTGGGCTATTATCTGGGACGTATGTCGTCTCATCTTCTGGAGATAACCACATTCTTGTGCCACCATATATATGCCACATTTCACCTTGTCCATAATCAGCTGAAACATCCTTATTTACTAAATCATTAATATCTTCAAAAAAGATATTTTTCCCGTCTGGTAAATATCTAAGCGATATTATTCTTGGACCAACATCTAAAGTTATTTGAATTTCCACCTTGTCAGATGACATGACTAAAGTCTTGCCTATAAAACACTTCCCTTCTGAATATTTAATCATTTTCCCTCCATATCTAACTTGAAATTATAAGCCCTAATTTTGGTAGGGCCTAAAATCATTTATATCATTTTAAATAATAGATTAAAGCTCTATATCCCTCTATTTATCCCACAAATAGTCCCATTATTTTAAGTTGAAATACCTGCACTTACCCTTGATATTTCTTTAAGCTATGCGGCTACCTATTTAATGCTATCACATTGTTTCTTTGAGTTGTAGCAACCGCTATTTTACATATAGCCTTGAGGTTTTTTAAGCTAGCTATTATCTATTCAGTATATAGCTTTAGTGCCACTACATTGTTTCTTTGCGTTGTAACAACTGCTATTGTTTGAATTTTGACTGTTGTGGACATATCTGCAAGTATAGCATTTATCTTTGTTGCCAAATCGATTTGATGCCTATTGTCTCTAATATATTCATCATATGTCATAGTATCAGCAGATGCACTAGCTAGATACAGGTCATAAACCAAGTTCCCTTCCTCTGGATTTTCTAAATTTAGGGCGACATCACAAAGTAATAATGATGTATCTCCCGCAATCTTTGGAACTAAATATTCTTGAACTAAATATTCTAACTCAACTTCAGTATCTAGGTATTTGTTATAAATCTCATTTTGTTCAGTTATATGAAGCGGGTATAAATATCCTGTATATAGTGGTTCTTCTGCTTTTTCTTCATACTTTCCATATTGTGTCATTTTAGGACTTGGGAAACCTATTCCGTAAGCTTCTTTATCTGTAGTTAATAAAAACTTATGACTGATAAACTCATGCTTTGTGCCACTTATTGTAATTTCGCGAAGCGCCCAAGTTGCATCCACTACATAATACCTTCCATACACCATCACAAGATTCCAGACATGAGCTACATCATTATTATCCATCCCTACTTGCCTTGTATTTGTTATTCCAAGCATTGAAAGTAGTAATGACATTGACTTTGATATTCCATCACACACTGCTTTACCAAGGAATATGTCTATAACTTCTCCTTGCCCATCAAATTGCCCCTTAAATACTCCTTCAATATGGAAGCCATCATATTTGAAAATTGGATCATCTGGTGGATTTCCATGCTCTGCTAATTCATAATCATATGAAGTATTTTTGGAAATAAAATCATATATTGCAAGTATTTTTTCCTCTTGAGTCATGTTAGTAGTTATAGAGTTTCTAATTATATATCTTGCGACTTTATATGCTTTATCTGCAGGTGAATTTGGCTCCGGCACAGGTTTATATCCTGACATCGCTGCTAAAAATAGTTGGTCGGTTGTTTTAACACTTCTTCCTGGTAATAAATCTATAGGAAGAGCTCCACTAACTGCTTCACCTGATTTTACAAATAGATCATTTTTTACTTTTGGTGTTGCAGGAGCTTCTTTTGTTTTGAAACTCTCTTCAAGTGCAGGAAAAGCAAAACTTACTGTATATTCTCCTAAAGCTGTAGCCATTTCAACGGACATTGACACATCTGTTGTTTCAACATAAGTCCTTAGTGCGACAATCATCATTGCTGCAAAATTTTGTTTATGTGCATCATCTGGATATAAGACATCATACTCTGGATCTAAAGGAGGATAGAAAGTTTGCTCCTCTTCTGTTAAGCGATATGGGGAGAAGAAGTCAAATTTATAAATAAGCTTACCATCATATTGAGGTCCATCTGAAGCATTACCCCATTTAGCCATTCCAGCTGGCATGTCTTCTGGACTTGGCCTAAAGACAACTAACTCATTTAGTAATATGGATAAATCTTCAATATTTGTGATATATCTATTTTGATTTTGCCAAACCGGATCAAAATATGAATATTCATCTTCATTTATTTTAGAACTATAGTTATACCAGTTTGTCCAACCAAATCTATCGCCTTTAAGTCTGACTGCAAAATCTTCATCTAAAGTGGCAATGCTTTGAGGAATAAAAATACCTTTTCCATCATACATTGAAGGATGCTCGGATAATTGGAAACTTTGTATTGAATAATCTGCACCTTCTTGTTTTTTAACTTCAACTTGCATATTATCGTGTTGATATGGCAATGTTTTCCAAGTTATATATGGCAAATATTCTGTTTTGGTTTCATCTGTTGCTTTTCCTTCTACTAGTATACGTCTCAAATCATTTCCTGCATTTTCACCTGCAACACTTATTTGCAACTCTTCGACAGTTACATCAATAGGCACACCTTTAACTATAGGCTTTACAGTTACTTTATATGCACCTTCTTCTTTTAAAATGTAGTTTAAATCAGCAACCCTAGCTCCACCTATTTCGCTAACTGCTTTTATTGCGGTTTGCAAATATTCAACACTGTTATCAGGTTTGGTAATTACCCACTTATATGCTTCAGGTGGAAACTCGGCATCACTTTTCGTTGCAGTTACTCTAAGCACATCACCTTTTTCAAAGTTATATGTTAAACCAGATGGCATATCTAAGACGCCAAGTCGCATCTGTCGTAAAGGCTGATATATCTTTATTACATCAGATTGCAAAGCCTTTTCTTCATTTGCATTAGATAGTACAACCCTAACCCTATATTCACCTTGTGGAAGATTTTTTACATCATAAATTAACTTAACCGTATTTCTAGCTCCCTCTTGATTAATAGGAGTATCATTTATGTACCATGCTATTTCAGGATTTGGATCGCTTTTTGGAGAATCTTGAATTAAAGAAAATTCTATCTTAGAACTTACTCCCTGAATTTGGTTAAGCGCAGCAATTGGTGAATCTAGTTTTATTGAATAATGTAGTGCTGCATAAACTACTTGGAAAGTTGCATGTGCTCTTAAAGGTTCATCAAAGGCGCCGATTGGCCTTGTATTTACCGTAACCAAAGTAGCTCCAATTTTTTTAGGAGTAATTGTCGCTGTTGTACTATCAGGTGAACTAGTTATATCTAAAACACTAGTATCATCGATTGTATAATTTAATTCCCTTCCTATTATTGCATGAGCTGGCTCTATATTTGGTTTAATCGTTTGAGGTCTTATTAGTGTCGACTCATCTTCAAAGAAAACCTTATTTGTGGATTGTGAAAAATATATTCTCTTAACTGCAACTTCTTCTACTAAAATAGATATTTTAATTGAAACTTTCGGATTGTCTCTTGAATGAACAAAAACATAAATAGGTATTGGAGTATAGACATCTTCATCATACTCATTTTTTGTAACTTTATTTTTTATTGCTCTTGCCTTTATGAAACCATTTGCATCAATTGAAATAAATTCCCTATCTGTATCTTTTTCATATCTAAAATATACAGCTTGATTTTTTGCAGTAATTGGCAGTACAGATGCATTAATTTGATATGTACTAGGCTCTCCTCTTGGAGCCATAAATATTTCAGTATCCTCAACTCTTATTTCTGTGACTTCGCGTAAAGTATTGTTGCAACCAGATAAAATAACGGCAGATGCAATTGCCATTATCAAAACTACTATTAAGGTTAAAACTACTTTCTTCTTCATATATACTAGTTTCTTAGAATTTTAATTTTTAACATATACTAAAATATTATATCACATATGCTAAAATTTAATCTTTGCACGCATACATAAAATATTATCTATACATACATTTCTATCTTATACATCCAAAGACTTTATGTCAATGCTAGGCATTAAATTCACTTGCTTTTTCCTCGTTTTTTCAAATAAAAAACATTTTAAATAAAAAAATAAAAGCCAAAAAATTGCCTTTTTACAAAAAAACTACAACAAAAAAGTCACATTCGCTATATCTATTTTCATAAAATATTGCTTCTTGAAAACCTAAAGTCAGTCTCTAAATTTTTACATAAATAGAGGGGATTATTTTTTATAACAATCCCCTTAATATCAATTTGTAATTGAATAGCCTTTTTATTTTGCTCGACTTTTAATTCCCTTGCGGTGGGAAGCACTCGTCGCCTGTCCAAAGAACATAATCTCCATGCCAATACATATAGGCTGTTCCAAGTGGTCCTGGGGGGAAGTTTGCTGGGTCTGCACATTCGCACCTATAATGATATGTAACACAGTATTGAGTGTAGTATGTTGCAAAACCTTCATCATCCCTTGTTAAGTTTGATACATCGTGGTCAATATAAATGCAGAAATGCTTATCTTCGCTTGGATCTAAATAATCGTCAAGGCTAAAAGCACCCGTCTCAAAAACGCAATCCTTTGGAACAAATACTGACATCACACAACTTTCATCATGATTTGCGCCACTTTGAGAATGTGCATGTGAGCGAATCCCAGAACAGCCAGCAAAAGCATTTTCTCGAACTTCTTTAATGTTAGGGGGTATAATTAAAGCTTTATTAAGATTAAATTTTCTGCATTTTAAAAATGCCTCCCAACCAATAATTTTAATATTACTATTGGTTGGTATTGCCCCAGAGCCACAGCAACCTGCCACAATCATTCCTCTTTCTTGGTCGATAATCATATTGTTTTCAGACTTATATTTGTTGTTTCCATGGCCTACTGATAAATGCATAAGCTCATCGCATCCTGCAACTATCGCCCTTTCTATTATTAGCACACTACTTGGTATACTTAAGCTTCTTAATTTCTCACAACCATAAAAGGCATATTTTCTTATAATTTCAAACTGTGGGATAGTGCCGTTAAAATCGACTCTTGTCAAATTGATGCAATTTTCAAATGCGCTTTCTCCTATTGTTATAAGAGTTGCAGGACAATTTAAAGTTGTAAATGATGTGCAATCTTTAAATGCCCAACTTCCTATATGTTTTACATTGCTTGAAGATAAATTAATGTTTTGTAGTTTAGTGTCACCAGAAAAACAGTGTTGAGCAATGCCTACTGCCCCTTTGCCAAGATAAACTGTTCTTAGACTTATACACTCTGAAAATCCATCAACCAACTCAACTTTATCTGGAATGCTAACCGTAGTTAAACCTTTACATCCATGAAAAGCGCCGGATGCTATTTCTTCTAACATATCTGGGAAATTGACAGACAGCAAATTTGTACAATCTTTAAATGCACTCTCTCGAATTTTTTTGATTTGTTTTGGTATATCAAGGTTATGCAAACTTGTGCAACCTTCAAACATTCGTATACCTATATCGACCATATTTTCTCCAAAATAAATAGTATGCAAATTGACGCATCCATTGAATGCATCTTGTCCAATTGTTCTTATATTGTCCCCTATATATAAACTTTGTATCCTAATATTGTCCATAAAAGCTTCTGGCCAAATGTTAGTGACTATATACCCATCAATCCAAGCAGGGATGTATAAATCTATGGGAACTTCTCCTATATATCCTGTGATTGTGCAGCTAGGATAATAGTAACAATCGTCATTAAGTTCATACAGAAATTTACTAATGTCGCATTGGTTATTATTTTTAGGCACACAATCATAAGTTGCTAAATACTCACGCTCCATTGTTTTTCTTAAAGAATTAGGACCCCATACAAGATCATTCCATGTATCAGATTCATCATTACTAAACCAATCTCTAAAAGTATATGTATATCCTGAATCTTCTGAAATAGCAGGATCTACCTCATCATAGTTAGTATAATTAGGTATAATACTTTTTTTGTATCCACTTGGAGTATCTTTAATTTCTTTTTTAAATCTTGCTGTTTTTAACACTTCTGGTGAATTATAATAGTTGTACCATAAAGTATCATAAGCTTCCGCATATCTAGACGTAAAAACTGTATCTTTTGTAATTCTAGTGGGCATTGGATCCCATTGGTCAAATATATATTTAGTCCCACTGTTTATATTATCAGGTTTGCTAAGTTCCGCTCCTGCGTATATAGGCGTGCTTCCTGATTCAACAATTTCGCTGTACAGCTCTTTATATTTAGTAGTTCCTGGCTCAAATTGAGCAGTATCTACCCATGTGACTTTGCAATATCTTTGCATGCCAGAAAATGTTGCAGTATATGTAGCATTATGTGTTACAGGAACAACTGAAGGTGACCAGCCAGTATGTATGAAATTAAGTGTTTCTGTACTTTCTTTTGTTGGAACTGGGCCAGAATATTTTAGCTTTTGTCCAAAATATACATTGTTATCGACCTTTAGAACTGAACCATCTTCATTTTTCCATGTAACTGTATAAAATCTATCTACCTTTTCATATTCAGCAATATAAACAGTACTTACAGTCGCTTCTACCACTTCAGGAGACCAACCAATAAATCTATATACAAAGCTTCCATCATCGGGCTTTCTTGGCTCTTCACCTTTGTACTCTGGCATAGTACCTTTTTCAACAGCTTTATCATACTGCAAAACCGTGCCATCATCATTAACCCATGCTATTTTACAAGTATTTTCATCTTCATCACAAGCTACAAGAGTCAAGGCTAATAACACAATCATAACCAAGACAAATATAGATATTATTTTCTTTTTCATTTTTCCTCCCTTTCTTTATATGCCCTCAATTCTTCATTCATTTTTTTAATTTCTTGTTTCCAAAGAATATACATTATTAGCCAAATTAAAAAGTAAGCGACAGCAATCATAGCTATTAATATTAAGTAATTTGTCCATTTATATTGCAACCACCTAAGTGCTGAAGCAACCACCAAAAAAGCAATAAGCACAGACACAAAATGTGCGATGGTTGCCTTTAATAAACTCCATGAATCAATATCAAAAAAACACATTCCTGCAATACATACTATGCCAAATATTCCTGATAATATTGTTTGTAAAATTATCGCCAAAGCCTTTCCCATAGCTGCAACTTGTACATCAAACACTATTTTTGCACCTTCACCATAAGCCAAGCTGAAAAATAGTGTAATAACATTGCCTAACACTGCTCCAATAGCAAAGCCTATAAGTGTCCTAACAATTAGCTTTTTTTTCATTTTACAGACTTGCCTCCCCTTAGTATTTCTCTAATGTTTTTTGTATATCGCCTTGAAGTATAAGATCTAATGCCATTTACCATCTCAATCTTAATTACTCCTCCACCTTCAAAACTCCATTGTTTTACATATTTTAAGTTAACAATTTCAGATTGCGAAATTTTAACAAACCATGTAGGGTCTAATTTTTCTTCAACTTGATATAGTGGTTCGCTTAAGACATATTCGCCATTTGTAGTTTTCACAGATATAAATCTTCCGCTTTTTGACAAGATTATGATGTCATTCATGTCAATAAGTTGATTGTCTGAAAGCAACTCACAAGAAAGTTTATCACTTCCTAAAAGCTCAAGTATCTTATCAACTTCTTCAGTTTGTTCCTTTGCCTTGATAATGACTTCTATTTCATTAGCAGTCTCATCTTTAACAAACTTTAACTTAAATGACATTATAGATCTCCTCAAATTTTCTATAATATCATTATCATTTTTATTTCCCAAAGAATCAAGTCTCCATATATGCAATCATCTATTTTTCAATCTAAGTTTCATATAGGAAAGGCCAAAAAACTTTAACTAAACCTTTCCTACTACCCTAATCTCTAATAATCCACCCGCTAACTAACAATACTTTTTAAGGTTTCTTTTCACATAATATTTGTAGCCTAAACTTTAACTTATTAAAAAGATTGTTTATTCCCAAACTGTCGGCACACCATCAACATAACGCCAATGCGATCCATCTTTATTTTCCGTTTCACTGTACCAGTAAACAGGCTTATCGTTATTCCAATTATTAGAAAATCCATGAGGCTCACTTATTGCTTCACAATAGTATTTTTCTGGATTTGCAGTATAAGATATCCTGCCAAATATATGTTTTACACTTTCTGGTATTATAATTGATGTTGCCATACAATCATCAAAAGCTCCTGCCCCAATAGATTCAACACTATTTGGCAATACAATTGTTGCTAAAGCATCACAGTTAGAAAAAGCTGCCTCATCTATGAGCACAAGATTATTTGACCATTCAACTGATGTTAGCACAAAGCAATTAGGAAATGCACTATCACAAATATATGTTATAGAATCTGCCATTGTCACTGAAGTTAATTTGTCGCAACCCCTGAAAGTCCAATGTTTTATACATTTGAGACCACTTCCAAGAACTACAGTTTCAAGTTTAGAACAACTCCTAAATGCCGACTCTTCTAAATTGGTGACACTGTTTGGAATTGATATGGTTTCTAGCGTTGAAGAATTAGCAAATGCTTCATATTCTATTGTTGTGACTGTATTTGGAATTTCAATAGTTGCAAATCTTGCATATGTAAACGCTTGCTCACCAATTATTTCAACTCCCTTTGGAATAATTGAGGTTTTTATTCCGACAACGAGCTTATTTGTAGCTTTTTCAATTATGCAATTATTTTGAGATCTATATACAGAATTTCCCTCTGCAACTTCAATTTCTTCTAATTTTGAACTCGCTTCAAACAAATATTTACCTACATACTTTACGCTTGCTGGAATTGTTACTTTACCACTCAACTCAAAACACCAACTTAATGCCCCATCTCCAATGTGAGTAAGCCCTTCTGGGAATGTGACATTTGTCAAACTTTTACACGGATCAAAAGCTTTATCAGCAATAACCTTGCAATCATTATGGACAGTAATTGATGTCGAATATTGATATGGTGCAATCAATACTAAATATGGGTTGTCGATATTACCTACATATCCATGATTCCCATCCATCCTGTATACTGCACTATCAAAAGCAAAATTATTTACGGAAGTAATACTATTTGGAATATCTATTGATGTCAAACTATCACATTGATTAAATGCCCAAAAATCAATAGTTGTGACCCCCTCTGACATTTGGACTGTATCGAGTGTAATACAATATTGAAAGGCACTGCTTGAAATTTCCGTAACTCCAGTTCCTAATGTTACTTTTTTTAATGCGCTACACCCTTCAAAAGCAGACACACCAATATATTGAGCACTGTTTGGTACATTTATTTCCGTTAAACCCGTACAACCACTAAATGCACCGTAACTGATATTTTTTAAACTATTTCCTAAAGTAATTTCAGTTAAATTCGTATTACCACAAAACAGTTCACCTATCATTACTTTACAATTATTATGCATGGTAAAACTAGTCCCTAGCGTGCCTGAAACTTCTATTAATGCTGCATATGCATTACCAGCATTTCCTAAATACTTACCGTTTCCATGTTCGTTATATGTTAATGCTACACAGTTTTGAAAAGCCATAGAGCCTACTGTTTCAATGCTATCTGGTATTATCACATTGGAAAGATTAGAACACTCATAAAATGCACCTGATTCAATTACTTTGATACTAGAAAATTCTATTGATGTTAAAGCAATACAACCTGCAAATACAAACACATCTATTGTTTCAAGACCACTACCAAATGTTATAGAATCCAAAGTTGTGCAACCCGTAAAAGCTTCAGGACCAATATAAATTAAACTATCTGGTAAAGCAATTGATGTTAATGCAGTACAACCTGAAAAACCATCATAACCAATGGTTTCAACACCCTCTTCCATTGTAACTGATTTTAATCCTTCACATTGAGCAAAAACATCTTCACCTATAGTTTTTACACTCCCCGGTATTATAACTGATTCTAGAGTAGTATTGTTATGAAATGCCCATTTTGCTAAAGCTTTTACAGGTTTTGCGTTGTATGTTGAGGGAATAACAACATCTTTATCTGTCCCTACATATGCTTTGATAAAGTATCCATCACCATCATCTACAAAAACAAAGTCAACATTAGGTGATGCTTCAGGATTTGTTGTACCGCCACCAGTGTCGCCTGAATCGCCACCTCCAGTGCCACCGCCAGCATCTCCACCGCCAGTGTCACCACCAGTACCACCTGTATCGCCGCCGCCCGTACCGCCTGTATCTCCACCAGTATCGCCTGTGCCATCTCCAGTACTTTTTGCAGTACTCTTAAAGGTAGCCTTATATGTTTGATTACCCTCTATCGGACCTAATTCCGGAGACCATTTATCAAACTCATAGTCATAGTCAGCGTCTGAAGGTTTTGTTGGAACATCGCCTGTGTACTCTGGTGTTGTGCCTTTAGCGACATTTTCATCAACTTTCAAAACTGTCCCATCATAGTTTTCCCATGTAACTTTGAAAACTTCAGTTGTATCTTTACAACCAAAAAGACAAATTGCAGCAATTAAGATTATAGCTACGAGTACAATTGTTTTTTTCATGAACCTCTCCTTATACAAAAACTCAAACATTAAGCTTTTAGCCCAATATTTGTTTCAGTCTTTTTCTCTTATTACACCTATTATTATTCGTTTTTTTTGTTTAATCAATACCTCTATACCTATTCGGTTAAAAATTGACATATTCGGTTACACCACAACAAAAAAGACTTGGATTTTTCACCAAGCCTCTTTGATTGTTTTTAAATTTAAAAAGATTTTTTACGCCCAAACTGTCGGTACACCTTCAACATAACGCCAATGTTTATTATCTTTATTTTCCGTTTCACTGTACCAATATACATTTTTCCCACTATGCCAATCTGTAGCAAACCCTTCTTGGGCTTCTGTTGCTTCGCAATAAATGCTCGTTAACGCAGTGCAACCCTCAAATGCTCTTGTTTCTATTTTTTCTACACTTTTTGGAATAATGATAGAGGTTAAATAGCCACACTCTAGAAAAGCCTCTTCTTTAATAACTCTAAGATTCTTTGACAGTGTAATGGATTCTAACCATATACTTTCCCAAAATGCACAGTCTCCTATAATCTCAACGCTATCAGGTAAAGTGATATCAATTAAACCACTCACCCAAAATGCATAACCTTCTATATACAAAACACTATCAGATAATGCAATTGACTCTAATGCATAAGTGTCAGCAAATGCAGAATCCCCAACATATATAACTGAATTTGCCATAGTTACCGAAGCTAATAAATGACAGCCATCAAAGGTTTTTTCCCTTATATGTGTAATGCCATTTCCAATATTTACTGTTGCAAGATCAAAACAAGAATAAAAAGCTTCTTCCCCTATACTAATGACATTATCGGGGATGGTAATGTTTTTTAAAGAAGAACTATTAAATGCAGATCTTTCTATTGCTGTGACCGTACTTGGAATTTCCATAGTTTCAAATTGTGCATATTCAAAAACCCTTTCACCAATTATAGCAACACCACTTGGTATGGCTAATATATTTGCTGGCACTGCTACAAGCTTATTTGTAGCTTTTTCAATTATGCAATTATCTTGAGATTTATATACAGAATTTCCTTCTGCAACTTCAATTTCCGTTAGACTTACGCATCCAACAAATGCACCTGCACCTATACTTACAACACTTTCTGGAATTGTTATTTTTGTATTTAAGTTTTCGCACAACTTTAGCGCATCTTTGCAAATATGGGTAAGTCCTTCTGGGAATGTGACGCTATTTAAGCTAGACATTCCCAAAAAAGCCATGTCAGCTATAACCTTACATCCATCTTTAACGGTAATAGACGTTGAACCAGTCGCTGCTTCCATAAATACTAGATATGGATTAGTATCATTTCCTAAATATTTATTTCCAGAATCTTCAGTATATACCAATGCCATAAGTGGGGAGTTATTTTTGGAAAAAGTGTTTTTTGATATATAAGTAATAGTATCTGGAAGCTTTATTGTTGCAAGACTTTCGCAATCTCTAAATGCATTTTCTCCAATATAAGTAACCCCTTCTGGAATATTAATTGTATCGAGCTTTATACACGATTCAAATGCATAATTTTCAATTCTTGTTACGCCAGAACCTAATGTTACTTCTTTTAATTCTCCACAGTCATAAAAAGCTTCCCCGCCAATTGAAAGAACGGAATCTGGGATAGTTATTGAAGCTAAATTT
>JAAZJD010000099.1 GCA_012800525.1 Clostridiales bacterium | reverse complement strand
TAGTTCAAATGGTAATCAACTATAACTTTGGAAAATGCATATCTAGCCAAACACTAAAAGCAGTGGGAGATGACAGCAGAAATGACATTATTACAACAACCGTTGTTTTAATTTCTACTATTGTAATTAAGTTTACAGGAGTAAATATTGATGGTTATGCAGGCTTACTAGTATCCCTATTTATTATCATTTCAAGCATTATTTTAATTAAAGAAACCATTAATCCATTAATTGGAATTAAACCCAAACAAGAGCTAGTTAAAAAGCTAAAAACTACCCTTTTGTCATATGAAAACATTATTGGTGTTCACGATGTAATGATACATTCCTATGGTGAAAAAACAGCTTTTGCAGTTGCACACTTAGAAGTCCCAGCTGAAAAAGATTTTGTTGAGATGCATAATTTAATTGATAAAATAGAAAATGAAATTCAAGATAACCTAGGTATTCATATAACAATTCACATGGATCCAGTTGATACTACCAATCCAAAAATACAAGAATTAAAGGAAAGATGTGCCAAAGTAATCATTGCCTTTGGCGAAGGCTTTTCATTGCATGATTTTAGGGTAGTCTTTGGAAATGATTATGTAAATATTATTTTTGATGTTGTAATTCCTTTCAAAAGCAAAACAACTTTAAGTGCCGTCAAAAAAGCTTTAAAAGAAGAATTTAAAAATGAAGAAATCAAACATCGTTTTGTTTTAGAAGAAGATAGAGATTATGTCTAACTAAAATATTAGAACAAAGCTTACTTTACGATATAGAGAAAACTTAAATAGGCTCATACTATTATAAATATGTTGAAATAAAATAATAAAAACCATATCTAAAAACAACTTTAATTAGACAAGAAAATTTTACAATTAAGCGCATGAATTTTTAAATATATTGAAATAAAATAATAAAAGCCATATCTAAAAAAACAACCTTAATTAAACAAGAAAAACTTTACAATTACGTGCATAAATTTTGCACTTTTTTTTACATAATCCCATCTTTAATATTTGATTTATGTGTGATAGAATGTTATTGGTAGTGTTACCGTAATTCTATAGACTTTAAGGAGGTGGGTTTATGATTATTGGTGTTCCAAAAGAGATTATGAATGAAGAAGCTAGAGTTTCTGTTATACCAGAAACTGTTAAAGGCTATATAGCAGATGGACATACTGTTTTAGTTGAAACAAATGCTGGTATAGGGTCACATTTTAGCGATGCTGACTATGAGGCAGCTGGTGCAACTATTATGAAAGATGTTGCTAAGTTATATGAAAAAGCTGACATTATTTTAAAGGTTAAAGAACCACTGTTTAATGAAAAATTAGGAAAGCATGAGATTGAATTAATGCATAAAGGGCAATATTTAATCACCTTTATACATCCAGCTTCACCTGCAAATCATCAAATGGTTCAAGATATGGCAAAACAAGGAATTATTGCTTTCACCTTAGATGGTGTTCCAAGAATTTCAAGAGCTCAAAATATGGATGCCCTTACTTCTATGAGCACATGTGCTGGATATAAAGGGATGTTACTTGCTTTTGATGCCTTACCAAAATTTGTACCGCCTATATTTAGTGCAGTTGGTGGAACACCTCCTGCTAAAGTTTTAGTTATAGGGGCTGGAGTTGGTGGACTTCAAGCTTTAGCTACAGGAAAAAGAATGGGCGCATCTTTAAAAGCTATTGACATTAGACCTATGGCTATGGAAAATGCTCAAAGCTTAGGTGCAAAAATAGTTGATACTGGAGTACCTGGCGAAATTGCAATTGCTAAAGGTGGATATGCAAATTCTCTATCTGAAGAATGGCTTCAAAAAGAAAGAGAAGCTATTGCTGCAGCAGTTAAAGAAGCTGATATAATTTTCTGTTCCGCTTTAGTTCCTGGAGAAACTGCTCCTATCTTAATCACTGAAGATATGGTTAAATCAATGGATGCAGGAAGTGTAATAGTTGATATTTCAATTGACCAAGGTGGAAACTGTGAAATTACAGAGCCAGCTAAAACTTGCAAAAAGCATGGAGTTACTATAATCGGGATCAAAAACATCCCAGGCTTATTGCCTACAAGTTCAACTTGGATGTTTGCAAAAAACATTTCTAATCTATTTAAATATATGGTTAAAGATAACAAAATTAATATTGATATGTCTGATGAAATCTTTGAACAAACCTTAGTTACAATTGATGGAAAGATTGTACACAAAGGAACTTTAAAGGCTTTAAAGAAATAGACATAAATAAAACAAGCTAAATATATAAAGCCTTGTTCCATACATTATGGTCAGGGCTTTTATTACGAATTAAATTAAATTTAATATGTAAAAATATATAATAATTCGACTAACTTAAATATACAAATGTAGGATCAAACTTAGTTTATTCGTAATTAAACTAAACTTAAAGGTAAAAATTAAGGAGGAAATCTTATGAAAGAATTGATTTTAGTTGCTATTTTTTTAGTTTCAACTATTGTTGGTTACCTTATCATTAAAAATGTTCCAAGTCTTTTGCATACCCCCCTTATGTCAGGAATGAATGCCCTTTCTGGCATCACTGTTTTAGGGGCACTTACTGCAACTTTTGCAGCTGTACTTGCAGATGGACTTGGTCTTCAAATTGTTGGACAAATTTTAGGATTTCTAGCAATTGTATTAGCCATGATAAATGTCGCTGGTGGCTTTGGTGTAACTCACAGGATGCTTAGAATGTTTGACAAGAAAAAGAAGAAAGGAGGCAAACTATGAATCCAATTGCTTATTACATAATTTGTGCACTTTTATCTATTGGTGTTTTAGTTGGCATTGCTCTAATGAGCAAAGTGAAAACTGCGATTATAGGAAATCTCTTTAGTTCAGTATGCATGCTTATAGCCATAGTAATAACACTCCTTTATTACAAAGTCTTTTCAGCTACTGGGACAGCAAAGTGGCTTGCACCATTAATTTTACTTGTAGCAATGGTACTTGGTGGAGTTATTGGTCTTATCTGGACAAAGAGAGTTCGGATGATTGAAATGCCACAAATTGTTGCCCTATTTAATGGTTTTGGTGGAGCAGCAAGTGCGCTGGTTGGGATCATTTCTTTGCTTGGAATATCTGTTTCAGTTGAAGGTGGATATTTCTCAAATATCAATATATACTTTTCAAATACAACTGCAGGTCTAGCCCTTGCTGTTGGTATGATAACTTTAGTTGGCTCATTGATTGCTGCTGGAAAACTTCATAAAATTTTACCTCAAAAACCGATTGTATATAAAAATCATCAAGTTTATACAATTATCTTTTTAGCTCTAACAATAGCTTCAATCATCGCTTCAGCTTTCATTTCTTTAAATCCAAAATTTTCTACGGCTTTAAGAATTATAGTAATTGTTCTAGGACTACTTTCAAGCACAGCGTTTTCAATCTTTTTTGCAATAAGGGTTGGCGGTGCAGATATGCCTGTTATGATTTCACTTTTAAACTCTTTAAGTGGTGTTGCAGGTTCTATTGCTGGTATGGCAATTGGGGATATTTTACTTGTTGCAGTTGGGGGTATTGTAGGAGCTAGCGGATTGCTACTAACTCAAATTATGTGTAAAGCTATGAATAGAAAACTCTCAAGCATCTTACTTGGGAAAACTTCCATTTCAGCTAAAACAAAATCAACTTCAACAGATACCACTAATTTAGCAAAAGAAGAAAAGTCTCTTTCAAAACTCAATCATATTGAAATTACTAAAAATGCTAAAAACATCATCATTGTTCCAGGTTATGGCATGGCCTTAGCTCAAGCTCAACATTTAGTTAAACAACTTGCAGATAAACTAGTATCATTTGGTTCTAGTGTTAGATTTGCAATTCATCCAGTTGCAGGAAGAATGCCAGGACATATGAATGTTTTACTTGCTGAAGCAGATGTTCCATATGATGAGCTTTATCAAATGGAAGATATAAATGATGATTTTCAAAATACTGATTTAGTCATTGTAGTTGGTGCAAATGACGTTATCAACCCTGCTGCAAATACTGCTGAAGGTACTCCAATTTATGGTATGCCAATTTTAGATGTGGAACATGCAAAGCACATAATCATTTTAAATTACGATTTAAAACCAGGTTATGCAGGAGTAGACAATCCTCTATACTCTGACACTTCAAAAACTACCCTATTACTTGGCGATGCTAAAAACACTCTTGCTACTTTTATCAATGATTTAGATTCAAAAAGCGAAACTATATCTAAGCAAGAAGAAACAATTTCTGCTTGGGAGCAAAAAGTTAAAGAAGCGAAAAATGTCATTATTGTTCCAGGCTATGGCATGGCTTTAGCTCAAGCCCAACATCTTGTCAAAAAGCTTGGAGACACATTTGAAGAAAATGGTGCAAAAGTTAGATTTGCAATTCATCCAGTTGCAGGAAGAATGCCAGGACATATGAATGTTTTGCTTGCTGAAGCAGATGTTCCATATGACGAGCTTTATCAAATGGAAGATATAAATGATGATTTCCAAAATACTGATTTAGTGGTGGTTGTTGGTGCAAACGATGTTATCAATCCTGCCGCAAATACTGCTGAAGGTACACCAATTTATGGTATGCCAATACTAAACGTAGATAAGGCAAAATATGTCTTAATCTTAAATTATGATCTAAAACCAGGTTATGCAGGCGTAGACAATCCTTTATATACGGAAGATAAAAAAGTTCAACTTCTCCTTGGTGATGCTTCAAAAACTTTACCAAATGTCATAGAAATCTTTTCAAAACAATCTACTCCTACTAAGTCTACCAAAAAAGAAAGTGCCTCATATATTGACATAATAAATAAGGCTCAAAATGCAATCATTGTTCCAGGTTATGGCATGGCTTTAGCTCAAGCTCAACATCTTGTAAAGCAACTAGCAGATAAGTTAGAAAGCAAAGGCATAAAGGTTAGATATGCAATACATCCAGTTGCAGGTAGAATGCCAGGACATATGAATGTTTTACTTGCTGAAGCAGATGTTCCGTATGATGAACTATATCAAATGGAAGAAATTAACGATGACTTTGATAAAACTGATATTGCAATCGTTGTTGGTGCAAACGATGTTATCAATCCTGCTGCAAATACTGCTGAGGGCACACCAATTTATGGCATGCCTATTTTAAATGTCAATCAAGCAAAACACATAGTCATTTTAAACTATGATTTAAAACCAGGATATGCAGGTGTAGATAATCCTTTATACAACGATAAAGAAAAAGTTACCCTACTCCTAGGAGATGCTTCAGAAACTTTAAAGAAAATGCTTAGTGAAATTTAGCCATAACATATCTTTTTTACCAAAAAACAAGAGCTGCGAATTTAATTTTCACAGCTCTTTTTCTATATATTCTATAACTAGTTTCTATAAAAATTACCCCAGAAGCAAGCACTCTCTTCCCATACATACTTATAACTAGTTTCTATAAAAAGAAGGCTGCCATAGAAGCAAATAGTCTTTTCTACATATTCTATAACTAGTTCCTATAAAAAAAGTTGTCACATAGACAAACAGCCTTTTCTACATATACTTATAACTAGTTTTAATCTTCATCATCAAAGTCTTCATCAAAATCATCTTCTTCAACAACATCTTTAGATTTTTTATGTGTTAATGATTTTATTTTATCGACAGCTGATGTTTTGATTTTACTAATCTTTCCACCTATTTCAGCCATTTTAGCTTTTCTAGCAGCTATTTTTTCAGCTTCCTTTGCCAAAAACTCTTCAGTGATCTCTGGTATTTGAATTTCATCATCGTTATATTTTTGAGAATAGTTAAACTTAATTGTTACTGGTACTGGAATAAGGCCTTGTTTAATTTTCAAATCCACTTCAGCTGCTAATAAAAAGTCTTCTAATTTTTCATTGTCAATATTAAAGTACAATATCACATCTTTAAAGCTTCCCCAAATTATACTTATAAGAGCAATTTTTTTATTGTGTTTTACAATTTCCTTTGCTAGAAAATTAAAAATAGGATTATTATTCAATGCTGCTAGTTTTTCAATTTGCAAAATCGCTTTATATTTATAGCCTTTCTTATCACTTTTAGTAACAGATTTTAAGTTGCCAGCTTTCAACACATTTACTAGAGAAACAAATGGTTTATTAACCATTGAAATATCTTCCTTTTGAGGTTCTACAACTTTTCGTTTTTTAAGCTCCCTATTTTTGTCTAGTAAATATCTATTTTTGCTATCAGGGGTTTGCTCTATCACAACAGTAGAAGGTTTTGCTAAAGTACCACTAGTTGTTCTTTCAAACTTAATTTCCCCAGCTTCCTTATTACCCCTATACTTGCCGTCATAAGTACCTTTTATATCAATTCCTAATACTCCACCAGAAAACATAAGACTAAAATCATATGTTTCATTACTTGCTTCTTTAGCAAGAGTTCTAGCTTTAATAACTTCTTCTGCAGTTATTAAAAATTTATTTTCACTCATAACTTCCTCCTTTTCAAAGAGAATTTTATTTATGCATTAATTGTATCATAATAAAAAATCTAATTAATTATAAATGTTCAAATTTTTTGATTGAAGCAAGAACATCATCTTCATGGAACGGACCAAGCTTATTTTCCAAATTATGTACCATTGACCACTTTTTTACATACTGCATCACTAAATCTTCAAGCGTTAATATGCCAAAAAAACCAAAACTGTTTCTAAACTCATTAACAGAATCATCTGATTCAACCCAAATGCCTTTTTCTCTTTTATAGGCTCCTTTGGATTTTTTCATATTATGATCATTTGCCACAGATTCTATTATTTTATACAAATCAGTTGCAGTAACTTCAGTTTCTTCTTTAGCTATTCTTTCTTCATCTAAAAGTATATATTCATATATCATGTTCAATCGCTCCTCAACTTTATTTTGCGTTTCAAGGAACACCATCCTTAATTTTGATTTTTTAGTAAATTTTTTAACTTCATTTTTTAATTTATTTATTTCTATACTCTAATCTCTAATAAAAATTTAATTTTGTCATAAACATCAAGTATGCAGGCATAATTATATAACTGCTCATAGTTAATATCCTGTTTTTTTGCAGCTTGAATAGCATAATTTAATGCCTCATTATCTAAAATATCATGAAGAAAAACATCACATAACATTCTTTCTTTATCATAAGTTGGAACTAAGTTTCCATATTCGGTTTCTTTAAAAGTTTTACCTAAGCTATACTGGATATCATTTACTCTATTTACAACAAAAGATTCAATCCTATGTGTGTTATAATTACTAGGAACATTCGCCTCAATGCTTTTTAAAGACCTATTTGACATTTCATTTAGCACTAATGCAGTATTGCCTGTATATACAATTTTTGAGTATCTAAGATAATTAATGTAAAGTTCATCTTCTATAATATTAGGCAGAATATAAATACCTCTAGAAACATTCAATATTTCATCTTCTTTTGTCATTCTTGTCAAATAAATACTTGGAATTTCTAAATCTCTAGTCATTTTGTTAGTGATATAACCATTATTTATCTGCATTTGTTCTATTATTTTTTGCTCATAACTCATAAATCGATTCCCTATCCTGTTGCATCTGTGCCTAAATTATATCATGTTTTTGGCACAAACGCAACAAAGCTTTTTGATTTTCAAATATACTGAAAATCAATAACAAATTCTAATCTAATTCTATCTTTGGCTTTTTAGTAGAACGTTTGTAGATTATAATCTTTCCACCAATTGCAGAAACTGGATTTGCTCCTGTCTTTTCACAAACCTCATTTATCGCTTCTTCGGCTGTTAGTCCACTATTTTTATTAATTGTAATTTTTATAAGCTCTCTTGCTTCAAGGAGTGCATTTAATTCTTTTACAATAATATCTGTAACACCATCTTTGCCAATATGATATGTGCTTTCAATGGTATTTGCCATTGCTCTTAATTTACTTCTTTGCTTACTAGTTAACATAATATCTTCCTCGTGTTTTAAAAGTTTTTCTACTAATCTAATAATATGGTTAATACTATTACTTCATATTTATCATTTTCATATTAGAGCTTTTCTACTAATCTAATATAAAACTCAGTAACATTCAAGACATTTTCAATGCTAATTCTTTCATCATGTCCATGAATTAATCCTAGTGCCCCACTAGTTAATTTCATTGGACTAAAGCGATATACTTTATCAGACAAATCAGAATAGTGCCTTGAATCAGAGCATGCAGTCATTAAATATGGTGCAACTATTGCATCGGAATATACTTCATTTATTGTCTCAACTAAAGCTTCATATCCTTCACATTCAGTTGTCGATATTCTTGAAGGCTCACTTGAGCTTATAACTTCATACTCAATTCTATCATCATTAACTGTCTTTTTAATATATTCTACAGTTTCAGCAACGCTACTATCTATGATAACTCTTTGATTTGATAACATAGATGCTTCTGATGGTAAAACATTCATTCCCTTTGATCCTTGCATTTGCGTAAATGCTATTGTTGTTCTTAACATTGCATTAATTTGACCCCCAGATTTTCTAGCAATTTTATCCAATATACCTTTAAAAAACCACATATTTGCAAATATTAATCTATATAAAAAATTACTATGTCTTGCTAGCGTATTAAAAGTTTTTTGTACTGGTTCAGATAAATGCATTGGCATAGGATTTGCTTCAATCTTTGCGCACGCTTTAGACAATATGCCAATTGGAGTTTGTGGTGGCGGAGTAGATGCATGCCCTCCAGTGCTTTTTACTTTGTACCTTAAATTAAAATAACCTTTTTCAGCAATTCCAACAGCTGCACATGGTTTTGAAACACCTGGGAAAACTCCACTTACAACAGCACCGCCTTCATCTAAAACAAATTTAGGATTAACCCCCCTTTTAATAAATAAATCTACTATCTCTAAAGCACTAGACCCTGAGGTTTCCTCCTCACCTGAAAATGCTAAATAGATATCATCTTTTGGAATAAAACCTTTTTCTAAATGATGTTCTACAGCCTGAAGTGCGCCATTTAAAGTTACCTTTGTATCTAGTGTTCCTCTACCCCAAATTTCACCCTCTCTAATTTCAGCATCGAAAGCATTATGAGTCCATCCTTCCTCATTTACTGACACAACATCAAAATGGCTCATCAATATAGATGGCGAATCTGAAGACTTTCCTTTGATATGGTATAAAAGTCCACGTCTACCAACACGCTCAAACTTTGACTTCTTCATTATATTTGGGAAACGCTCTTCTATTAATTTTTCAATCTTTTTAAATTCAGCTTCATCTTCTTTTGAATAATCTACATCTGAAATTGTTTTACACCTTATCATATCCTGAAAATCTTTTATGGCCTTATCTTTGTCAAAGTCAATTTCTTTTACTTCAACCTCTTTCACTGTAGCTGGCTTAAATCTCAAAGCTCTAATAATTAAAATTAATAATAATGTAATCATTTATACTTCTCCTAACAAAAACTTTTATAGTTTTATTATATTATTCAATTTGATACATAACAAGTAAAAGGCAAATTTTTTAAATCCCTTTTCTTGAATTTAATATAAGAATTTACCTTTGTGTTCCCTTACTAAATTAAAAGAGAGTTTAACTCCTTTTATGCTTAACAGAAGTTTTTGCGGCTAGATTGTTTAGCAGGTCGACAAATAATAACTTAACGCTAAATAATCATAGTCTGACACATCTTTACCTTTGCTACCTATGTAATAATCTAATCTCTCTCTGGTAACTTCATCTGGGTACTCTTCAATGTAATCAGTTATATACCCATAAGGTATGTTATACTCTAAACAAAGCTCAATAGCTTTTATTTGGTCTTCATTAAACCTCGAATAATCTTTTTTAATCAGTCTTTCGGTAGCATCGCTTTCATCGTCGCTTATAATGTCATAATAGTCATTATCCCTGTTAAACCTTTGTTCCTTATCAGGAAACGGTCTTCCTTCAAAATTATATTTTTTCTTTTTGTATCGCCAACTTTTTAGATTTACATGTGTTGCAAAATTTATGTAATCTGTTTCAACAACATCTTTTCCTTTACTCCCTATAAAATAATCAAGGTCTTTTTTTGTGATAAAATTCAGATAATAATTTATGTAGTTTACTATACATCCAGGATGAAGATTATAATTAACACAAAGCTTTATGACTCGTATTTGTTTTTCACTAAATCTTGAATAGTCTTCATCTTCTATACGATTTTGAGCATCAAACTTATCTTCATAGTAAACTTTCCAGTAGTCATTTTTTTTATCTTTCAGTTGCTCTTTATCAGGGAATGGTCTTCCTTCAAAATTATATTTTCTCTTTTTCCTAGACATCCATTCCTTTGCATCTATATCATTTTTTAACTTTTCATAATCCTCAACAGACACATCTTTGCCTTTACTGCCTATAATACGATCAAGAGCATACTTTTTAATAAAACTTGCACCAATATCTATATAATCAATTATGTAGTTAGGTGGAATTTTATAATCAAAACAAAGATTTATTGCATCAATTTGTTCATCATTAAATCTTGAATAATCTTTTTTGATTAATCTTTCTAATGCATCTTTTTTATCAGCAGATCTTAGATTACGTTGGTCTTCATAGCTGTCTTTTACTGCATTGTTTCTTTGTTCCTTATCAGGAAACGGTCTTCCTTCAAAATTATAATCTCTCATCATAGCCCCCTATATCAATTTTTTAAAAACTCTATTGCTTTCAAATATTTTTCTCTTCGTTTTATGTCTTTTTCTGTTATTGTTTTGAGTCTACTTAAATCACTATTATGTTTAAGGTCAGCTATTTTTACTTGCCTTGCTAAATCATTAGCTTTAACTCTTTCTAGATATTTAAAATAATCTTCACCACTAACTTTTGTCATAGCTTCAACTGCTTGTATAACATCTTCCGGCATTCCTTTTTCTAGAAGATCTTTACTAGTCAACTTGGTATCTTCTAAAGTATCATGCAAGTAAGCTACTGCTTTTAAATTTTCTGCTTGAAAATAAGAAGCTACTACCATTGGATGTAAAATATAATCTATACCAGCTTTATCAACTTGACCTTTATGTGCAGCTGTAGCTATTTTTAAGGCCTTTTTACTTAACAATATTTTTAACTTTCCACAAACTCTTTTATCTTGTCTTCAGCAACTCCAAAATCTCTTAAAATCTTAATCGCTTTTGCCTCTGTTATTTTCTCTAATGGATAAGCCCATTCTTCACCCATACCCGTTAATCTATCGAGAGCTGAAGCTACATATATTTGAGGAGCGTCTTCCCCTTCGCTACTTATAATATCGTAAACACACTTTTCTCCTTCACATGTTTTCATCACATGTTGTATGTCTGATAAATAATAGTAGTCATATTTTTTTGCGTTTCCCATTGCATTTCCTCCATATAAATTTTTATTAAACACAGTTTAAACTATGCCTATTTATTTAATACCATTTTAACTCTCTACAAATTCTTTTATCTTGTCTTCAGCAACTCCAAAATCTCTTAAAATCTTAATCGCTTTTGTCTCTGTTATTTTCTCTAATGGATAAGCCCATTCTTCACCCATACCCGTTAATCTATCAAGAGCTGAAGCTACATATATTTGAGGTGCATCTTTACCTTCACTGCTTATAATATCGTAAACACGATTTTTCCCCTTACGTGTTTTCATAACATATTGTATATCTGATAAATAATAGTAGTCATATTTTTTTTCGTTTTCCATTGCATTTCCTCCATATAAATTTTTATTAAACACAGCTTAAGCTATGCCTTTTCATTTATATTTACTTTTTAATCATCATTGAGTCTTTACTCAAGATTATTAATGGTTTCTGGCTATTTTAGAACTAAGTGTTTCATCAGTTTTTATTTTTTTTATAACTGATGTTATATTTCTATATGTCCTAATTAGTCTTCTATTGGTGTTGTCTTAGTCGGCTTTTAAAATTTACATGTAAAAATTCATGTTTTTGGCAAAATAACACGCCATAAATTTTTAAATTACACTATTTTAGAGGCTCATCGCCACCTCACTACAACTTTATTATCATCTTTTTATACTCAAATGTCAATACTTTTTATCAATATATTCTATTTGTTTTGATTTTTTCCAAATATATGCACCCTTTATGAGCGTTTAAGGCAAATAATTTTTAATATATTAATTTATAAGATACAAATATCAAATTTGCTTTATACCTTAAATGATATTAAAATGTAATAGTAATAACATTAAAGTGTAGGTGTAGAAAAATGAAATTTATTTTATGTCCAGATAGTTATAAAAACAATATCTCTAGTGTAGAACTTTGCGATATTATGAAACGTGCTATACTACATGCTAGCCCTAAATCTAAGGTTTTATCTATCCCAATTGCAGATGGTGGAGAGGGAACTTTGGATGCCATAAGTTTAGCTTTTAGTTCACGAAAAGACAATTTATCTGATGTTAAATCATTTGATATTACTAATAAAGCAGAGCTGATAAAAATTAAAAATGAAGGTGAATATAAATATATATTTGCAGATATTGTAGATCCATTCTTAAAGCCTATTAAAGCGGAATATTTATTCAATGGTGAATGTGCTATTATCGAAAGTGCTAAAGCAATTGGCATATCTTTAGTTGCTGAAAACCTAGATGTTAAAAATACATCTACATATGGCCTTGGGCAGCTTATTAAACACGCCTTAGATAATGGTGCAAAAACCATAGTTTTAGCTCTTGGCGGAAGCTCAACAAGCGATTTAGGTGCAGGTATGGCAAGTGCACTTGGATATAAATTTTTAGATAAAGACAATAATGCATTTATCCCTACTGCTAAAAATCTTGATGAGGTTAAAGTTTTTGATAATTCTGGTGCATATGAAAAAATCTTTGAAACTAAATTCATTGCAATGGTAGATTGCAAGAACCCCTTACTTGGAAAAGAAGGTGCGACATATGTTTATTCTAAGCAAAAAGGTGCAAGCGACAAAGATATACCTATATTAGAAAAGAAAATGGAATCACTTGCAACCCTTTTATCTAAAACTTATGGAAATGATTTCATACTAACTGAAGGCGCTGGTGCTGCTGGCGGACTTGGAGCTGCGGTTAATATCTTTTTAGGTGCAAATCTACAAAGTGGAATTGATACATTGCTTGATTTAATTTCCTTTGAAAAAATATTAAAAGATGCTGATTTGGTTATTACTGGTGAAGGACGCTTTGACTATCAAAGTTTGATGGGAAAGGCAATCTCTGGTATTGCAAAAAGAGCTAAACCTTTACATGTAAGTGTCGTTGTAATTGCTGGTCAATCAGAGATAAAAAAATCAGATAACTTAGAGGAATTTGGTATTACTGCTGTATATCCTATAAATGAAAGCAATCTTTCCAAAGAAGAAAAAATTAAAAGATCTAGAGAAGATGTATATTTAACAACAAAAAAGGCGCTTGAAGAATTTATAAAATCATAATTGTTTTATAGCTTACAAAGCTTTAATGTAACTTGCAAAGTGTCCAAATAGCAATAACAACACCTAGTTAAAAAACTTTAAAATAACGATTGCTTTTTAAACATAGACAACAATCATCAATTTATATAAAATATCGTTATATACAAAATACAATTTTATTTTTGTGGAGTAAACATGAAAAAATCTATATCTAAAGTTATTGCAGCAATATTAATTTGTGCAAGCATCGCTGTTTTAATTTCAACGCTTTTAGCACATTTCGTCATAAAAAATGAAAACATTAATTACACTAATTTTGAAGTTAACTATGCTGAAAATGCCACTATCTCAAATTTATTTGGTGCACCGGAAGAAAGCATAACAATTGACTTTGATAAAACGACTGAAATTAACACTATTGCCATAGAAGAAAATGGTGATGTTATTAGAGAGTTTGATATTTCATACAAAAATCTAGATGGTGAATATGAATTTATATACAAACAAGATGTCATTGATGTATATAGGTACTGCTGTTTTGATATGGTAAAAACTACGGGTTTTAAAATTGACATACTAAAAACAAAAGATAACGCTAACTGGGAAATCAAAAATATCTCAATGTTTTTGATGGGCAAAAATATCGATAAAGACTTTAATGTTACAGCATATGTACCTGCTCAATATGCAACTGACCCTGCAAAATTACACAAAGACCATTTTAAATATATTAATCAAGTAAACATTCATGGAGCTTCAAACTTTGATGTTGATGGTAATGTTTTTTATCCAACAGGACTTAGAGATAATTATGGAAATCATGTTGATGGTAGGCTTGCATTTGAACAAACGCTAGAAAATTTAAGAAATGTTGTCTACCCTAACACAAAAATTGTCACTACATTTTTAGGCATTGAAGATAACTCTCCTCGTTCACAAAATGAAATTCATATGGGAGCAATGAGAGAAAATCCTCAAAGAGAACGCTTACTTGATGGTATTGTTGATTTTTGCAAAACATATGGGCTTGATGGAGTCTCATTTGATTTTGAACATCCTGTCGCTCTAACTCAAGGGGACGAATGGACTGTGTTTTTTGATTTTTGCAAAGATTTAAAAGAAAGATTAATTGAAGAAGTAGGTCCTGGCACTTTGTTAACCGCTGCGATTTCTTCTTGGGCTGTTACAATTCCACTTAACTTTGATCATACTTGCCTAGAGGGGGTAATAGATCATATTGAATTAATGGCATATGATAACTTTGATAAAAACGGAAATCATTCAAGTTTTCTAAATGACTGCTATCAAATTGATTCTGATATAACGATTCAAAATAAGCTTGGTTTAGAGCAAATGTATACTAATCCCAAAATTGTCAATTTAGGACTTCCCTTTTATTCAAGACCAACTGATAGAAGAGCATATTGGGGGGTATATAGAAATGTTGCTGAAGAACTTGGCAAATTTACAAACTTTTATGAAAATGAAATGCTAGGTGGAATCAATCGTGGTGATAATTATTATAACTCCTATCAAATGATATATGACAAAACCTGTTATTGGATTGATAGAGGGTATGGCGGCGTTATGGTTTGGAACTACGATTGCGACGTAGAGCCTTCAAATCCTCTTTCACTTTGGGGAGCAATTGGTAAAGCCATTGAATCTAGAAGTTAATTCCTGATATGCCCTTATAATTGAGCCAATACTAAGTGCAACTGAAGCTACATACTAATATCTTGAAAAAATTGAAAGAAGCTTACCCTATATTTTCATACTCTTGCACACTATGCCTAATATTAGATGCCACTGTCTTGCATATTGAAAAATAGAATGCACTCACCTTTTAAAATTATTGGCGACAGCTTGCTAAAAGTTTCACTTAAATTAAAAGTTAACATTTTTACTACTTGAACTTAACACTTAGTACCATTGTTATACTTTACTCATTTTATATGCTAAAATGTAAATACGAAAGCGGTTGTATTGACAATTTGTTGTAGTTATATAATAATTATTACAAAGAAAAAAGAAGAAATAATATGGCAAAAGAGAAGAAAAAGTTTAGTTTATTCAAAAAAAATAAAGATAAAGAGCTAAAACAAGACGAAAATGTTGAAGCTATTGAAACGGAAGAATCTCTAGAAGATGCTTCTAGTGTTGATGTGCAACAAGATGCTGAAAACATAACAACAGATGTCAAAAAAGATTTAAATGAAAGCTCTGACGAAGAATCTTCCACAGATAAAAGTGAAGATTCCCCTATTGCAATTGATCAAGAAAATTTAGAAGATTCCCAAGAAACAACCAAAGAAGAACCTAAAGATTTAGCGGAAGAAGCTAAAGATTTAGATATTGCAAAAAGTGAAGAAACTGAAACTGAGGCTAATACAAAACAACAAGAAGATGGGCCACAAACAGAAAAAGAGCTAGAAGATGTTTCAGATAAATCTACCCAAGAAGTTGATACAGAACAAGAAACACCAATTGACAACACAGGTGAAGAAGCTAATAAAGAACAAAAAACATCAAATGACAAAACCCTAGTTGAAAAACCCCAAACTGAAGAAGATGCAAAAGAAGCTACAACTGAAGAGGTAGAAACAACAAAAGCTAGTGATGAAGAAAAAAATGAAGATGAAGAAGTTACAGCTAAGGAAGAGGCAATAAGCCCTGAATCCCCTGAAGAAACAGAGGTATCAACTGAAAAAAACACGGCTGAAGAAGATGCAAAAGAAGCTACAACTGAAGAGGTAGAAACAACAAAAGCTAATGATGAAGAAAAAAATGAAGATGAAGGTACTGCTAAAACAGAAGAAGCTAGTGATGAGGTAGAAGAGCCCGTTGTAGAACTTGATCCTGAAACAATTGAACAGCAAGAAAAAGAAGAAGCTGAAAGAATTTTAAAAGAACAAGAAGAAGAAAGGTTAGCTCAAGAGCAGGCAGCTGAAGAGGCAAGAAAACGTGATGAGGCATGGGAAAAGGAAAAAGCTAGACTCGCTCTAGAAAGAAAACTTAAAGCAGAAAAAATTCTACAAGATGCCATAGATTGTGCAGATACTCTTACAGAATTGATTGAAAAAGAAGCTCCATCAGAGGAACTTATAGAAGAAATTCAAAAAGCTGAAGGTATCTTAGAAAAACTTCAAATGGAAATAGATTCTCCATGGGTAGAGGAATTTAAAGCGGAAACTGAACATGAAAAGCTAGAAGAAGCAGCGGCTGAAGTTTTAATTGCAAAAGCCAAAGAAATTATTGCTGAAATAGAAAAGATGAGAACTGAAATGCAATCAGTTGTTCCAGATGATTTAGAAGAAGATTATTACCTTTCAGATGAAGAACAAGATGCTGAAGTGGGCTTTAAAATACATAAACCTAAAGAAGATTTAGATGGACAAGAAGTAGCTGAAGAAGACCTCACTGTAGATGAAATAGAAAAAGCATATGATGTTGGTGTTGGAAAAGAACTAGACGATTATGACAGAGAAATTCTAGATCCAGTTTTTGAAAACTACCTAAGAATGAGCCCTAACTCATTAAAATACAGATATTCAAAATTAAAAAATGAAATTATGTCATATAGCCAAATGACCCATTCGTTTGATGGTTTATTTGAAAACTTTAGAATTAACAGAAACGTTATTTTGAGATTTAGTGTTTCAAACGACAAGTTATTTTTATATTGCGCCCTACCTCTTGGTTCATTAGATAAGAAAGTGTATCCACATAAAAAAGCTGTTGGAGCACATGGGAAAATCACCCCTACCGTTATTGAAATTAAAGATGAAAAAGGTGTAGCAAATGCAGTGGAAATTATAGCCGTTGTTATGGCTAAAAATAACATCATGCAGAAAAAACACTTTGTTCCTTTAGCATATGCTGAAAGATATCCTTTAAATCCAAATGCTGTCATTTTAGGATATGAACATATTCCGCCACTTGAAGGTCAATATGATGATGAATTTGAATATGATCCAATTACTGGTGAAATTGTAGATGGTATCATAAAGGCAAAAGTTAGAAGAGTTGAAGATCCTACAAAATTAACAGGAAAAGCTAAACTTGAGGACATGCGTCAAGTTGCAAAAACAATAAAAGCATCAGTCGCTATGACAGAGCCTATTGTTTACTTCTACGATGCAGCTGTGGATGTTTCAAACAATGTTCAGTATATAAATATCCAACAAGTTTTAAATGATAAATTCTTTGGAAAAATTGTGCCACAATCATATTTTGCTGTTGCTGAAGGTAGTGATAGAATTGAAACTTTAAACTTTTTAGCTTTAGAACACGCAGTTCAACTTGCAAACGCTAGTAAGAATCTAAGATTTGTTTTGGCAATAAGTGTAAGACTACTACTTAGAGAACAAGTTTTTGAAAGACTACTTAAAAATGCAAAAACAGAAAATCACAATTTAGTTTTAGCTTTCGACTGTTCACTACTTGAATCAATTGGCGATATCGGCTTAAATGCTATTACAAAGCTTAGAAATGAATGTAGTTCTATGATTATGATCGACAATGCAGAAAATGCTGGAATGAGAGTCTTGACTGAATATAACTATGAATATCTTCGCTTTGATGCTAGATATTATGCAGGTGAAAGTCCAAGACAGCAAGCACATTTACAAATGCTTGCACAATATTGTAAAACACAAAACATAAGGTCAACTTCGATAAATGTTTTAAATATGAAAGAAGCACAATCTCTAATTAGACTTGGAGTTGAAATCATACAAGGATATGCGGTAAGTGAGCCAAAACGTAATCTAAATCAAGCAGTAAGAAATATCAAAAAGATTCCACCAACTCACTAAAAAACTCTAATCAGACTTGGAATGGAAATCCTACAAGATATGCAGTAAGTGAGCTTAAACTAATCTAAATCAAAAAGCAAAAAACATCAAAAAAATCCTGCCAGCTCACTAAACAAATATTGATAGATAGATGACTTTAATCAAAGTTTAACTAAAAAACACATAATAATTATAAATTTATGTGTATAATATATAAGCATAAAAGAAGATTAACTAACTGCTTAGATTTAAAAGCTTATAAAATCAATAGAGAGAAAGGACAACTAATTCACCATATGGGAATATAAAATATGGCAAAAGAAGAAAAAGACAATTTAGTTGAAGATATCGATCAAGAGAATCTGTCCTCCGATGTTTCTGAAGAGACTCCTATAAAAGGCTCTAAGAAAGCTCGCAAAAAAAAGTCTGACGAAATTAACGCAAAATACGACTACATTATCAAGGATAAAAGAGTTAGACGTAAGACTCAAAACAGAAAAAGAGCGACGATAATCTTAATCATTTTGGCACTACTCATTTTAATTGGTGCCTTCATTTGGGGTATCACAACTTATCTAGAATACAATAATTTTAAGATAATGATTGATAGAGACGGAAAGAACGTTCTCTCTCTAAGCCCACATGCAAACCTAGATAATAAATCCCAAACTATCGACATTGATGGACCTCCTAAAATGGACAATATTTCCCTAAAAGGACTCGAGAGTGCTATTATAAAACTTGAAGACTTAGAGGGTAGCGTTGAAAACCCAGATATGATTACTGGAACTTTCTTTTTAACTAATGTTACAGATAAACCAAGAAGCTATGTTGAATCAATACATATCAGAAATGCTACAAGAGACATTGGAAAAGCAATTAGAGTTTTAGTTATAAGCACACATTTTGATAAAGATGGGAAAAGAATAGAAGGCGGCAGAGTGGTAACATGTT
>JAAZJD010000098.1 GCA_012800525.1 Clostridiales bacterium | reverse complement strand
CAAGTATATTTTTTATAAAACCAGTAGCATTTGCTTCAGCTTCTGCTAAAGCCCCTTCAACATCATCAACTAAAGACAAAATAGATTGAGGATTAATAAATGAACTTTTTAATACATCAACAATATTTAAAAACAACATATTGTTTATATAATCACTTGGATTTGTGCAAATTTTTCTACCATCTATATCTTCAACAAATTGAGCTAACTTTAAATAATCAAGATAATATTGATTAATATATCCTTTGTTTATTAAATCTGTTAAATCTAGTGATTTTATTAACTCAATTCTTGTAAGCAAGTTTGAAGCAGCAGCGGCTCCTACCTTACCGTATTCAAAAGTACAATATCTTACTCCACCGTTATATCCTATTGTTGCTGCAGTTTCAATGTCTGTTAAGCGTTTGCCGTTAAACGCTGTTTCTGTTGCAATATCGTTTGCATGCATATGACCACTGAAGTTATATTGAATTCCAAGATCTGTAAAGAAGTCTAAATTTTCTTTCCAGCCATAAATTGTGAAGTCTTTTAATATTTGATCTTCACCTTTAAAGTGTGGAACTAAATTATGGTGAGTAAGGCTAAATAATTGCCTATTTTGAAATGCTCCTTCGTCCTTTAATTTATTTAAAAATATTTTAGTTCCTTCATATAGATTTCCGCCAACATGATGGTTAATTTCATTATCAGAAACTTCTTCATCTATTGAAATAAAGGTATATCCATCTATATCACAGTCTGCTACATATGTTAAAGAGCCATTTTTTCCTACTGGATTATCATAAACTATACTCTCATCATCCCATTGGTATGTAAAAGCAATAGATGATGAATTTTCACTATATATATAGTTTGTAGTTCCGTCATCTGGAGTATAGGGAAGTCTATCTTCATATACAAAACTTAAACCACTATAAAAAGCTTCGAAATCCGCATGTTTTACATTTGGGAATCCAAGTCCACCATAGATAATCCTTAGATCTTCTCTCGTTACTAGTTGAGTAACTGACTTTCTCTTCCCAGACCTAAATGATTCAGGATCAAGGTTATACATATCGTGATTTCCAAAACTTACAAAAACTTGAAAATTAGGTTTTCCTGCTGCCCTAATATCATTTTGCAATTTTCTTAAAAGGTTTCCCATTTCAATATGAGATTGTATTTCAGCATCAAATGTAATATCTCCAGTTACAACAACATAATCAGGTTTTGCTTTTAGAATTTGTTTAAGCGCCTCTACATTTAACAAATGATTTTCAGCTACAGGCTTTGTTGCACCAATTAATTCGTGCTCATAATCTGAACCCGTTATGTCACTATTTTCATAGCAATATGCTAGTGGATAATAGTGAGTATCTGTAATATGTGCTATAACTACTTCCTTTTCTTTAACAAAAGTCTCTTCACTAGCTTCAACATTTGAAACATTCAGTGCACAAGCAGTAAGACCTGCAACTAAAGCTAGCATTAGCACAACTACTAGTATTATTGAATATCTTTTTTTCATAATTCCTCCAAGAAAACCTTAAATAATTTCACAT
>JAAZJD010000097.1 GCA_012800525.1 Clostridiales bacterium | reverse complement strand
GACAGACCATTTTTATAATAATCTTTTCTATTATAAATTTTTTTAAAGCCAAAATATTCATACAACTTTTTAGCTGATATATTATCTTCTGAAACTTCTAAAAAAACTTTTTGTATACCATTTTTTTTTGCACTGTCAAGAAACGAAGTAATTAATCTTTTCGCCACTCCTCTATTGCGACACTGAGAATCAACGCCTATTTTCAAAATTTCAATTTCTTCGCCTAAATTTAAAGCGATTAAATACCCTATAAGTGTCTTATTTTCAATTAATCCTAAATTAATATTATTTTTCTTTAATATTTCATTTCTTAACATTTCTTTTTCCCATGCATTATCTAGAAAACATTCGTTTTCCAAATTATATAAAGCATTCAAATGTTCAACTCTTAATTTTATTATATTCATGTTAAAATTTATATTGCCTTTTTTTTGCTGAAGATAATTTTATATAAAAAGGCATAACCGATTTGCTGGATTTAAAAGAATGTTTATTATCAAAAACATATGAGAAAATATCATTTGTGGATTTATATTCAAAAAATACCTTATTTGTTTTTTGATATAAATTTAAATCTTCAATGTTTAAAACACCATATTTGTTTTTTTCTTTATCATAAAAGTAATAATTGTTGTTTTTACAGTCAATGAATGCAACCCCTTGAGACTCATAAAACATCATTATCTCTAAAGAAGTTAAACCAATAACTTCTATATCTAAAGCTTTAGCAAGAGCATTTGCTGTAGATACACCAATTCTAATTCCAGTAAATGAACCAGGACCAATAACCACTAAAATTAGATTTATATCGCATATTTCCAGTGAATTATTCCTTAATAGCTCCTCTATTTCATTTAAAATAATTTTAGAGTGCCTTTTTATTCCTTTTGTCTTGCTCTCAAAAACTACATGCCCTTTGGATAAAGCCAAAAACAAGCAATCACTTGATGTATCAATAAACAAAGTATTCATTTTTATCTCAGCCTACTTATTACAATTTCTCTTTGATTTTGAGATATATACTTCATGTCAATTTTATAATTTGCTTTTTCGCTAAACAAATCAAATTTATTCCATTCTATAATGATAAGATTTTTCCCATCCATATATTCCTCCAATCCAATTTTATCAATATCATTTCCATCAATTCTATAAGTATCTATATGTATAAGATTGATATAGCCTTTATATTCTTTGATTATAACAAAAGTTGGACTTTTTATATGTGAATCAACTCCCAATCCTTTAGCTAATCCCTTAACAAATGTGGTTTTCCCGGCACCTAAATCTCCATTTAAAATTACGATGTCACCTGGCCTTAAATTTTTAGAAAAACTTAAGGCCAAGTTAATGGTATCTGATTCGCTTTCCGAAAACTTATGTATTATCTCTCTTTCCATAATGTTTCTAAACAATAAAAATCCCTTGTTTCCGTATTAAAAATATGCACAATAATATAACTGTAATCTAATACAATCCACCTAGCGTCATTTTTACCCTCAGACCTTACTAAATCAATGTTTAATTTCGATAACTTTTCTTCAATAGATTCTGCTAATGCCTTTACATGCGAAGGATTTTTTCCAGTTGCGATAACAAAATAATCTGCAATCCCACTTTTATCTGCTAAATCAATAACAGATATATCACCACCATTTTTATTTTCCAAAACCTTAACTATTTCATCTTTTAAAACATTTGGATCCATTAATTTTTACTCCTCATATATTATTATTTATTGATTGTACCACAAATATGTAGATATTGTCCTACTATCTATATTCCCGTTTTTTAATTGCAAATATTCTATATTTGCCTTAAGAAGCATATTAAAAGCAAGACTGAAATTTTCATCAAGTTTTTCCCTAATTTCATCGAGTCCTTTATGTTTACGCCCTGGTTCAAGCTTATCTGCCACAAACACTAGCTTTTCTAGTGAAGACATATTTTCACGTCCAGTTGTATGATACTTAATTGCATTTAAAATATCTTCATCCTCTATTGTATATATTTTTTTGGCAATATCATAGCCTAAAAATTGATGATATACTTCTTTAGTTGTATTTAATTGTTCTATATTTTCTGCTGACCCTTCAATTTCCTTTGCGCAATCATGAAGCAATGCGGCTAAAAAAGCCTTATGAAAAGGAATCTTTAACCTTGATATGTATTTTAATGCAAACAATACGGTTCTTTTGCTATGCTCATATGTTTTTATTGAAACATTTGATCTTAATTTATCAATTATATCTTTATAATTTAAAAAAAGACCATTTGTAATTATATATCTATAAATTTTTTCAGGAATAAACTTCATTGCATCTGTCTCAAAAAGTTCTAACTGTCCTCGTAAAACACTACTTGAAATATCTCCTGTTTTTATATCGAGCTCAATAATATTTGCCTTATATTTAGATTTGGCAAGTGCAATTGCTTCTTTAAGGTTTAAATAACCTACCCTTTGAATTACTACAAGTGTGGCTTGAGATGCTATAATTTGCGGACACTTCCATGTTGAAAAATCAATCATGCTATCAGCGCCAATTATATAGTAAATGTCATCGCCATAAAAAGACTTTAATATATCAAGCACAATATATGTATAACTACGCTCTAAGCCCATTTCTTCTTCAATGCGTTCAATTTTAATTTTTGCATTATCTTTAAATTCTTCTACTAACATATTATATCTATCATTAAAACTGGTTGCACTTTGATTTTTATGTGGGGGATTAAATGATGGAACAACAACCATCAAATCTAAATTTAATAATTCAATAGATTTATTAATAATAATCTTATGTCCGTTATGCAAAGGATCAAATGAACCACCAAAAACACCGACTTTCATAAACCCTCTTTTTAATATTATTCGAAAAATGTAAAAGAATGATCTAAAATACTAACTGTATCTCCATCCTTAAGACCCATATTATGAAGCTTTTCCATCACTCCATGCACTCTAAGCATCTTTTGAAACCAACGAAAACTTTCTTGATCAGTAAGTACAACTTTTCTAGCAATCCTTTCAATAAAACCACCTTTTATCCGAAAATCATTACCTTCCTTTTCTATCTCAAATGTATTTTCACGACTTGGTTCATAAATAAATGGTTCATATTCTTCAGGCTCTATTTTAGGCAAATTAGATAGCTCATAAAACATTTTATCAACAAGCTCTTTTACACCTTTATTAGTGATAGCAGAAATTATATGTACATTCTTTGATATTTTTGTTGTAAAATTTTTGATATTTTTTTCAGAATTATTAATATCAGATTTATTTAACACAATAATTTCTGGGAGTTTAGCTAGTTTTTCTGAATATTCTAAAAGCTCTTTTCTTATAACCTGGTAATCTTCCACGGCGTCTCGCCCATCTTGTTGACTAATATCTATAACATGAACTATCAATCGTACTCTTTCTATGTGTCTTAAAAAATCATGACCTAAACCTGCTCCTTGTGCTGCGCCCTTAATTAACCCTGGTATATCCGCAACAACAAAATTTTCATGGTTATACTGGACAACACCTAATACCGGTGAAAGAGTTGTAAAAGGATAATTTGCAATCTTTGGTCTAGCTTTTGAAATAATGCTAAGTAACGTGGATTTCCCAACATTAGGATATCCAATTAAACCCACATCAGCTATGGTTTTTAATTCTAAAATGAGTTTTACAATATTTGTTGACTCACCTAATTCAGAGAAAGCCGGACTTCTCCTCACGGCAGTCGCAAACTTTGCATTGCCACGGCCACCGCGACCACCTTTTAAAACCATTACTCTTTGACTCGGATAAAACATATCAGCAATTATTGCACCTGAATCATAGTCTTTTATAACGGTGCCACAAGGAACATAAACTGTCAAATGTTTTCCTGATTTGCCATATTTGTTTGCACTTCCACCTTTACTGCCATTTTCAGCAAAGAACTTTTTAGTATATTTAAATTCCAGTAAAGTACTCATATTTTCTTTTGTTTCAAAAAAAATATCTCCACCGTTACCACCATCGCCACCATCAGGACCACCGCGTGG
>JAAZJD010000009.1 GCA_012800525.1 Clostridiales bacterium | reverse complement strand
GTGGAAAACTTAGCTCACCAGGGTTAACTTATCGATTATTACCAAACACGACTAATCAATATGCAGTTACAGGTATAAGTAGTGGTATGTCGGCTGTATTTTGTGGCTTAAGTGGGACTCTTTTTATCCCTTCAGTTACTAATGATGGTAAACAAATAACCCAAATTGACCCAAGTGCTTTTGCAAATAAAGAGTTTATAAAGTGGGTGTTTATGCAATCGGGTATTTCTACCGTTGGAAACAGAGCTTTTCAATTTTGTTCTAATTTAAAAATGGTTAATATGTCCGCGACATCAGTAACGCGTATAGAGGCTTATACATTTGACACCTGCCAGTTAGGGAAGTTTTATTTTCCTTCTAATTTAACATATGTAGGTGAAGGTGCTTTTATTAGAGCTGGACTAACATCAGCTTTGCCAGATAGTGTAACATATATTGGGAATTATGCATTTGCATATAGGGAAGATATCTTGGGTATACGATTACCAAACAATCTCTATGAAGTTGGGAATTATGCATTTGCTGGTTGTGGTGATTACATTGTAACAAATATAGATGGCACAGGATTACAGAAAATTGGGAATTATGCATTTTACAATACGAAACTTTATAATCTAACAATCCCTTCAACAGTGACTAATATAGGGAAGGGGGCTTTTAAGAATTCTAATCTTCCAGCTGGTTTCACTTTTAAAGACGGAACTCCATTGCAATCTATTGGTGAGGAGGGGTTTGCTAATAATGGAATAGAACAACTCGTTTTGCCAGCAAGCCTTACAGCCATAGGCAGAAATGCTTTTTCTGGTAATAGTAATTTAACAATATATACGGGACGAGGCAGCAAGCCATCGGGCTGGCATTCTGCTTGGAACAGTTCTAATCGTCCAGTTGTCTGGGGTTGTACATTATCATCAGGTTATGTGGTGTCATTTGTAAAGAGCACAACAAATCCCACATATAGCAACGGAAATAATATCAATAATCCAAAGAGGACAAGCTATAATTTTGCTGGTTGGTATGTAGCATCTGATTATTCGGGCGACTGTTATTGGGATATTAAAACAGCTCCCAATGGACGATTATATGCAAAGTGGGTAACACCACCTCCACCTTCTTGTATTGCAGAAGGTACACTTGTAACCCTAGCAGATGGTAGTCAAGTAGCAGTAGAAGATTTAACTGGAGATGAGAATTTGTTAGTTTGGAATATGCTAACAGGACAGTTCGACTCTGCACCTATACTATTTATTGATAGCGATCCATATACTGAGTATGAAATAATACATCTGCATTTTTCTGATGGTACTGAAGTTAAAGTTATATATGAACATGCATTTTGGGATTTTAATCTTAATAGGTATGTATTTATGAGAAACGATGCGGCACAATATATTGGTCATTGGTTTAACAAACAAACTGAAGATGCCGATGGCAATATGATATGGACACAAGTACAGCTTGTTGATGTAGATATATACAATGAATACACCACAGCTTGGAGCCCAGTAACATATAGTCACTTTTGTCTTTATGTAAATGGTATGTTGTCAATGCCAGGAGCAACTGAAGGACTAATAAATATCTTTGAAGTAGATTCAACTACAATGCAATATGATATGGATGCTTACTATGCAGATATTGAAGAATATGGGTTATTTACTTATGAAGAGTTTAATGAGTTAATCCCTGTTCCTGAAGTTATATTTGATGCTTTCAATGGTCAGTATCTCAAAGTATCGATTGGCAAAGGGCTTATAACAATAGAAGAACTAAGAGAGTTAGTTGAATATTATGCTCCGTTATTCCCAGTTGAAGATGTAGAACCGGATAATGAAACAGAGGAAGATATAACAGTAGAAGAGATTGTAGAAGAAATATTAGATACTGTTATAGGTTTTTTTGAGGAACTAATGAACTATTTCGGTTGGGCTGGAATATTTGCTATTTAGATTATTAGCCAAAAATATTAAATGATATAAGGGTGTGATATGATTTCATGCCCTTTTTGTTGCGACAATTGTATCTCTAAAAGTGGCAGTAAATAGCTTTGTTGCAAGTTGAGAGACGACGAGACGAGATGAGAGACGAGACCGTGTAAAGTTTTAACATTGACACGGGTGTAGCTGAAATATATAATATGAAAGAGTTATTTATAGTTAAGAAAAAGGAGACAAGAATGAGGAAAAATATTTTAAGGGTAATTGCCGTTATTTTTTTAATATCTATATTCGTTATTGGAATTGCAGTATTAACAGCTTGCAAGAAAGAGGAACCTAAGGGACCTATATATAAATTAAATGAAGATAATATGACTTGCTCTATTGAAAGGAATGCTGATTTTGTTCCAGAAGGTGATTTTATAATACCCTCTATTTATGAAGGAAAAGCAGTGACTAAAATTTCAGAAAATGCCTTTCAAAATTGTACAGATTTGACAAGTGTAACTATTCCTAATAGTGTAGTTAGTATTGGCAAAAATGCGTTTAACGGGTGCAGGTCGTTAACAGAGGTAGTTATACCAAGTAGTGTAACAAACATAGGATATGGTGCTTTTAGTGTTTGCTCAGCATTGAGAAACATAACCATACCTTCAAGTGTTACAGACATAGAAGAAATGGTATTAGAGCGTTGTTATTCTTTAGAAAATGTGACTGTACCATATAAATTACTTCCAAATTTAAAAAAAGAGTTGGCTCAAATTGAAAATTTAACAATAAGCTTGCAAGATGATGGTGTTACTGAAATAGAGGGTTGCTTTAGGGGTTATCAGCATTTGAAAAACGTCAGCATTCCAGAAAGTGTGACTGTCATTGGGGATTCTACATTCCGTGGTTGCTCTAACCTTATAGATATAACAATTCCTAGTAATGTTTCTAGTATTGGCAAAAATGCGTTTAGTGGTTGTTCTAATCTTGTTTCAATAAATATTCCTAATAATGTAACTAGCATTGGTAGCGGTGCTTTTTGTGAATGCACAAATCTTACAAATGTAATTATTCCAGATAGTGTCACAACAATTGGGGGTTCTGCATTTAGAGATTGCATTAACCTTATTGATATAGTCATCCCTCACAGTGTCACCAGCCTTGGTGGGAGTGCTTTTAATGGTTGTTCTAACCTTACAAATGTTCAACTTTCAAATAAAATTACTAAAATTGAGGGGTGGACTTTTAGAAATTGCTCTTCGCTCGTAAATATAACTATACCAGATGGGGTTACTAGTATCGGTGAGTACGCATTTTATAAATGCTCTCAACTTAAAAATATTAATTTACCCAAGAATTTAAATACAATATCTGGTATGGCTTTTTCTTATTGCCCCATTGAAAGCGTTGTTGTTCCCGATGGGACCACTAGAATCTATTCGGCATTTAATAATTGTCCTGCTCTAACACATGTTACGATACCAAAGAGTATAGACAGCCTTGGGACATATACATTTATGGAATGTTCAAATCTTACAGAAATTAATTATTTGGGATTAATATCAGATTTTAATGCAATTGAGAAAGATTATAGTTGGAGATTTAAGTCTGGTATAAAAAAAGTAGTTTGCACAGATGGGGAAATTGTGTTTTAGGTTAATTGACGTACTCTCAACGAAAATTTATTATTTACAAAGCCAGTAGTGAGTAGAATCATTGCTGGTTTTTGTTTGCAAAAATAACACATAAACCCCCTAAAACCCTACCAGCTACCACCTCAATTCGCAAGCACCCCCTCTAATCTCAAAAGTGAAGAAGCCAGGGAGTACGAAAAAACCTCAAGGGTACGAAAAATGGCTAGGGGTACGAATTGTATCAAGGGTGTGGTGATATGGCAGTGGGGCAATAGGGATTCAATATGTTTAATTTAAAGCATTATATATATGAAATAGGTCAAAACAATCTGCTTTGGCAAAGTAAGTAAAACGGGAAATAATCATTGCTTTGGACATTTGTGTGTTTACAAATGGTTTGTTATTAAAAACCCATATTTAACAAAAAATTTATGCTAATTTCAAAGTCAATTTTAAAAAGTTAATATATTTGGTAAAATGTAAATACATAAGAGTGAAAACATATGGGAAATAATGTTTTAATCATTTTTGGTTAAATTTCAAAAACATTGTTAAGTGAGGTTTTAATATGAGCAAAATTATTATAGCAGGTGCTGGTATTGGTGGCTTAATTTTAGCAAAAGAGCTTGAAGGAAAAGGTCATGAGATTACGATAATAGAAAAAAATACTGTTAAGGGCTTGTCTTTTGATTGGCATGATGATGTGGAATGTGGGATCGTTGATGAGTTTGATGTTGACTTGAGTAAAATAAAACATTATCTAAAACAAGACTGGGCTTTTGTCTTTCCTGAGGTAGAAGAAGTTATTGGACTTCAAATTCCAGATGAGAAAAAAGATATATCAATTCATAGAAGAGATCTTTCAAAATATTTGATTGGAAAATTGAAAGAAGCAAAGATTGATGAGGGTAATGCCATTAAAGGTGCAATTTGCAAAGAAGGCAAGGTAATTGGAGTTCGGACTAACAAAGGCGATATTTTGGGAGACCTAATTGTAGATTGTTGTGGAGTGGATTCTCCCGTAAGAAGTAGTTTGCCAGATGAATTTGGAGTGATTCAAAAAATAGCCGAAGAAGATGTCTTTAATGTATATAGGGGTTTTTATAAAAGGACAGATGCTCCAAAAGAAGACTTTACAAACAAAGCTTTTTTAAGACATTTAAGTAGAAAAGGAATATCCTGGGTTTTAGATAAAGGCGATCATGTTGATGTTTTAGTTGGTAATGCTGGAAAGCTTTCAAAATCAGAACTTGATATTTCAATTGGACATTTAAAAGAGATAGAAGCAGTTTTATCAGATGAATTGTTTTCTTCAGCGGTATGTAGAATTCCAGTTAGAAGACCACTTGAAAAAATGTTTGCAAATGGATATGTAGCTTTAGGCGATAGTGCTTGTATGACTATTCCTATGCTTGGTTCTGGAATTGCATCATCAATGAGAGCAGGAAGACTTTTAGCGGGAGTCATTGAAAATTGTAATGGTGTTTATACTGAAGAAACCTTGTACCCATATCAAGAAAAGGTTGCTAAAAAGTTTGGTGCAGCACATGCAGCTATTGATGTGCTTAAAAGATGGTTGCTTGCAGAAAAAGTAGATGTTTTAGGCTTTTTCATACATAAAGAGATTATTGTAAAAGAAGATATGCAAGGCGCAGCAGAAGGTGGAATGGTAAAGCTAGGTTTTGGTGAAATTTTAAGAAGAGCAATGAGGGGACTTTCAAATATAGGTGCATTGTTGAGGCTTGCCAAAACTTTATCTAAACAAGAAAAAGCTCAAAAACTATGGTTAAAAATGCCAACAGCATATGATGTAGATAAGTATAAACAATGGATAGAAAACTCAAAAAAGATTTTCAAATGATACTAAAAGAGGTTTAAACATCATAGATAAGGCTTATCTTTGATATATAAAAGCAAAAAAAGAAAGACTGTTTGAAAATATGAAATACTGAAAGTTGTATTTACTTTGACAAACTTTTCGAAGGCTGACTCAAAAGTTGCATTTATTCTGAGAAGCAACTTGAAACATGAACAAAAAGTTTAGAGGTGCATATTGTTTGACAGTCTTTTAAAATATTGTATATAATTTGATAGCTTATTTAATATTTAATATATATAAAATTAAACGCTATTGCGAGAAATAGAAGCAAAAAAAGGAGCGACGACAATGAAAAGAACATATCAACCAAAAAAACGTAAAAGAAAGAAAGTTCATGGATTTAGAGAAAGAATGAGAACCAAGGGCGGAAGATCAGTTATTTCAAGACGCAGAAGAAAAGGTAGAGCAAGATTAGCTCAATAGTTTACTCGTGCAAAAAGCATATAGATTAAAACAAAACGCTAGCTTTTCATACATATATAAAAAAGGTCAAAAGCAAGCCGGAAAATATATGCTATTGTACTATGTCCCTGCATATAATAACAAAGTAGGGGTAAGCATAAATAAGAAAGTAGGCAAGGCTGTCTTTAGAAACTTAACAAAACGTAGAATATATTATGCTTTTGCAAAATTTATTCCAATGTTAAACCAAACACATAACTATGTTGTAGTTGTTTCTAAGACAATAAATGAAGCAACATATCAAGAAATAGAAGCAGAAATAAGAGGACTACTTGAAAAACTAGGACACTTATCAGAAGGAGCTTCAGATGCCTAAATCTTTTATATAAAAAAATATGTTTCGAAAGATAATACAATTTTTCATAATCATTTACAAAAAGACGCTATCTAAATTGATAGGAAATGATTGTCTTTTTACACCCACCTGCTCTATGTACATGTATGATGCTGTTGAAGAATATGGAGCATTTAGAGGTGTGCTAATGGGAATATGGAGAATTTGCCGTTGCAATCCATTTAATAAGGGTGGATTTGATCCGGTAAAGGAAAACTTAAGAGGAAAAGCAAAGTATCTTCTTTAATTTTAGAAGGCACAAAGGCTTAATAAAAATACAATATAGCATTGCTGTAATAAATAAATTAGGAGAGCAAACATGGGATCTTTATTTGCCGCATCCCTTAACTGGATAGGGAAGATAATATATAACGGTTTGTACAGCTGGGTTCAAACATGGGCCACGGAGCAAAGCTGGATAAGCTATTTTGCTATTACCGTTATACTTTTTACCATTTTCTTAAAGTTGATATTACTGCCACTAGATGTATGGCAAAAGGTTTTAACTAGAAAAAATCAATTAAAAATGGAAGTGATGAAGCCAGAGCTTAACAAAATACAAGAGCAATATGGTAGCGACAGAGAAGCTTTAATGCGCTCACAAAGAGCTTTATACAAAAAATATAAATATAAGACTTTTGCTGCCTGTTTACCTTCAATTGTAACAATGGTAATATTCTTTATCGTTTTATCAGGCTTTACAAGTTCTGTTAAATATCACAACGTTAAAATGTTTGAAAAACTACAAGAAACATATAACACGACATATACTACAACTTTAGAGGCAGAAAGAGCAGCAAACCCAGAACAAGGGGAAGCAGATAATATCAAAAAAGCGGTTATAGAAGCAGAAAAAGCCGTTATTGCTGATTATGATCCAGAAAACTTTTTGTTAACTAAAAACATATTCATGCCAGATACATGGAAGCCTCCTGTGCCAAATGTATATACTTATGCAGGAACGGGACTTGGAAAAATTGGAATTACTGGAGTCGATAGGGATGAATACAATAAAGTAATGGGTCCAATAATGGATACATATAATATTAATGAAAAAGGAAAAAAACAATGGAATGGATATTTAGTATTGCCAATAATTTCTATACTACTAAATTTCCTATCTTCAATACTGATTAAGCCACCAGAGCAACCAGCGATGGCAGGACAAACAGCAGAGCAACAAAAAATGCAAAAATCTCAGGCAAAGATGATGCAGTTTATGATGCCAGTAATGATGGGGATATTTGCACTTTTGTATAGTACAGCTTTCACTTTATACATGACAATAAGTGCTGGTCTTACCTTACTGTTAAATCTTGGTTTTAATTTTGTTTTCAAAATGATTGATAAAAAAAGAGCTAGCCAAGGTATAAGTGTTGTAATAAAGTAAGGCTTATATAATTTAAGAAAAGATTAGGTAGGCTGTAGCTCAAAATATTTTCAAAGACGATAAAAAGAGCTCAATATTGAATATATCTCACCATCGAAAGAAAATAAAATGTTTTGCTTTTTGCAAAATGTGTGACATAAGGAGAAAGAATGAAAAAGGAAAGTTATGAATTTAAAGATGTAACTGTTGATCTTGCAACAGAAAAAGGTTTGAAATATTTAGGCGTAAAAAGATCTGATGTGGAATTAAATATTAAAAATCTAGGTGGCTTATTTAAAAAAGCTTGTGTTGAAATAACTCCACTAGAAGGAGTAGAAGTCCACATAAATGAAGCGGCCCTAGAAGAAACTCCAGAAAAAGAGGAAAAGAAAGAATCTCAAGTTTTAGAAGAAACTTTAGAAAAAGAAGAAAAACAAACAACGCTAGAAGAATCCAAAGAAAAAAGTGAGAAAAAAGAAGAAGAAACAGATTTGTCAGAAGAAGAGATCATTTTAAAAAATCCTGCGACACAAGAAGACATGGATTTAGCTTTTGCAAAAGCGAAAGAGTTTATAGACACTGTAGTAACTCTTTTAGATGCTGGATGTTCTGTTGATTATGAAAAAGGATATGATTCAATAAAAGTGGTAATAGATGACGGGAATCTTTCTAAGGTAATTGGGCATAGGGGAGAAACATTAGATGCTCTACAATATCTCTCTTCTTGTGTAGCAAATCTTGATACGGAAGGTTTTGTAAGGGTTCAAATAGATGCAGGAAACTATAGAGAAAAGAGGACAGAAAGTTTAGTAAGGCTAGCAAATAACTTAGCAAAAAGATGCATAAAAACCAAAAGATCTCAAAAAATTGAACCAATGAACTCATATGAGAGAAGAATTATTCACTTAGCACTAAAAGAAAATGAAAAAGTAGAAACAGAATCTTTAGGGGAAGGACCTTTAAAAGAAATCGTTATTAAATATAAAAAAAGAACAAAAACGGTTGATGGAGAAACTGTAGTTGAGGAAGAAATAACATATGGTCCATCTTCAGAATTTGCCAAAAAGGGGACTCAAGGGTTTAGAAGCTTTGGTCAAAAAAGAAGAAGATTTTAAAATCAAGAAAACGTAGATTCTTAGAGAAAAAGAATTAAATATAAAAACTTAATATAAAGCTAGTACGGAGGCAAAATGTCAGCAAAAGACACGATTGTGGCAAAAGCCACAGCAGAAGCTATGGCTGCAATAGGGATAATTAGGATCTCTGGTCAAAACGCACTAAGTCTTGCAAAAGATATATTCACTAGCAAAGAAATAAAAGGAGATATTGAAGCAAGAAGAATGTATCTTGGTCAAGTTTCCACAAAAAACTTTAAAGACAAGGCGTTTTGTATATATTACAAAGCGCCTAATTCATATACAGGCGAAGATGTGGTTGAGATTCAAGCTCATGGTGGACAAACTTTATTAGATGGAATATTTAGAGAGCTTGTATCAATGGGAGCAAGGCCAGCTCATCCTGGTGAGTTTACAAAAAGAGCATATCTAAATGGTAAAGTTGATCTTGCAAAAGCGGAAGGGATAAGCGATATGATTTCAGCTAGCTCTGAAGCTGAAATTATGCAAGCATATAGATTGATGCAAGGAGAATTATCAAAGACAATTACTGCATCAATTGAAAAATTAACAGAAGCTGTGGCTGGGCTTGAAGCAATACTTGATTATCCAGAAGAACTTGAAGAAGACACGAGACCAGAGTCTCTAGCATTAATAAAAGAAGTTAAAGCAGATCTTGAAAAAACATATGCTAGTTCTAAAAATAGAAGGTATATAACAGAAGGAATAAATATTTCTTTGTGTGGACTAACTAATGTTGGAAAATCTTCTTTGATGAATGCAATACTAAATGATGATAGGGCAATTGTTACAGATATTGCAGGAACAACAAGAGACGTCTTAAAAGAAAACTTTATGATAGATGGATTAAAGGTTAATTTAGTTGATACTGCAGGCATTAGAGACAGTAAAGATAGTATTGAGCAAATAGGTATTAAAAAAGCTAAAGAAGCCATTCAAGGGGCAGATGTAATTTTGTTTGTAATGGACACATCTATAGAAGAAACTGATGAAGAAAAAGCTCTATATAATACTTTAGATAAACAAAAAACAATACGTGTTGCAAATAAAGGTGATATATTAAAATATCCAAGAAAGGCAGATGTCTTAATAGAGGCAGAGACTGGCAAAAACATAGAAAAGCTAATGGATTTAATTTTAGAAAAATTAAATGTGAAAAATTTAGCAAAAAGCACAACATTAACTAGAGAGCGTCATATATTTGCAATTAAATCAGCAATAGAATCACTAGATAATGCAATAGAAGTATATGATAATATGACAATAGATTGTATATTAGTTGATATTAAGCAAGCTTTAAGGCGTCTAGCTGATATTACAGGAGAAGATGTTGATGAGGCTATAGTAGATAGGGTCTTTTCAAAATTTTGTGTTGGAAAATAATTCCCCAATATTGCCTCATAACAAAACAAGTCTAAAAAGTATTAGCACGAAATAAATATAAAACTAAAAAAAGAGCTTTAATGTGAAAAATTTTAATAAAGGAAACTGTAATGGCAGAGAATAAAAAATATGATTGCATAGTAATTGGAGCAGGGCATGCTGGTTGTGAGGCAGCATATGCTCTATCTAAGCTTGGCAAAAAAACTTTGCTTTTATCTCTGTCTTTGGAGGCTTTAGCTTTTATGGCATGTAATCCAAATATTGGTGGAACTAGTAAAGGACATCTTGTATATGAAATAGATGCTCTTGGTGGAATTATGGGTTTTGTTGCAGATGAAGCCACGATACAAACTAGAATGTTAAATCTTTCAAATGGTCCTGCGGTACATAGTCTAAGGGCACAAGTAGATAAAAATTTATATCATCGTTTAATGAAGCTTGAGATGGAAAGAACATCCAATATTGAACTTCAAGAAGGAGAGGCAGTAGAGCTTTTAATAGAAAAAATTCCTCAAAAAGAAGAGTCGAAAATTTGCGGAAAAATCGTTGGTGTAAAAACTGACATGGGTGCAATATATGAAGCAAAAACAGTTATACTTGCAACAGGCGTATATCTTCAAGCAAAGATAATAACTGGAGAAAATGTCAGATGTACAGGGCCTTCAGGTTTTAAAAGAAGCGAGGGGCTAACTAAAAATCTACTTGACCTTGGTTTAGACATTAGAAGATTTAAAACAGGAACCCCTATGAGGGTTTTAAAAAGTAGCGTAGATATTGACAAAATGGTTCCACAATATGGTGATTTGGATATGCCAAACTTTAGTATGCTTACAGAAAATGAGGTTAGAAATGATGCGGTTTGTTATCTTACACATACAAATTTAGATACGCATAAACTAATAATAGATAACCTTGATAGAGCCCCCATGTACAATGGTGAAATATGTGGTACTGGAGCTAGATATTGTCCTTCCATAGAAGATAAAGTAATGCGCTTTAAAGATAAACAAAGACATCAAATTTTTGTTGAACCAGAAGGTGCAGACACAGATGAAATGTATGTCCAAGGACTATCAACATCATTGCCTTATGATGTGCAAGAAAAAATGCTAAAGACTGTTAAAGGTTTAGAAAACGCAAAAATTACAAGATATGGATATGCCATAGAATACGATTGCATTAATCCACTCGAACTTTACCCAAGCTTGGAACTTAAAAAATATGAAGGTCTTTTTGCAGCTGGACAAATTAATGGAACTAGCGGGTACGAAGAGGCTGCAGCGCAAGGTTTAATTGCAGGGTTAAATGCAAGTAGAAAAATAGATGGTTTAGATCCATATATTGCAACAAGGTCTACTTCATATATTGGGGTGTTAATAGACGACCTTGTGACAAAGGGAACTAATGAGCCATATAGAATGATGACTTCAAGAGCAGAACATAGAATGGCGTTAAGACAAGATAATGCTGATTTTAGGCTACTAGAAAAAGGTAGGGAGTTAGGTCTTGTAGATGATAGGCGTTATGAAATTTTTCAGGAAAGAAAAAAGGAAGTTAAAGAAATATTCAAGGCTTTAAAGAAAAGGTACAAGATTGCTGAAGTTCAGGAAGTTTTTACAAAAGCAGAAGTAAGTTTGCCTAAAAACTCAATTAGTGGAGAAGAAATTTTAAAACGTAGCCAGTTAAATTACTCGCATTTGCTTGCAATTAACCCCGATTTTAACAAATATAGCCTCAAAAATCTAAAATATGTTGAAATAGAAATCAAATATGAAGGATATTTAGAAAAACAAACTCAAGCAATCAAAGAGTCTGCAAGGCTTGAAGAATTAAAATTAGATTTAGATATAGATTATATGAAGGTAGATAATCTTCGCATTGAAGCAAGACAAAAACTAAATAAAGTAAAGCCTTTAACCCTAGCTCAAGCATCAAGAATTAGTGGCGTAACTCCAGCAGACATAACCGTACTAATGGTTTATTTTAGAAAAAGACAAGCTGAAAAGAATTCTAAATAGACTTAGAATATCTGCTTAAATTTAGCCAAATAAAAGTATCTTCATAAAAGAAATGCCTAAATAAAATCTTTTATTCGAGGGGCTAAATATAAAGGTACGTTGATAATTTTTTCATCATATTTTAACCCTAGTTTTGAAAATCTTATAAGTTTTTCAGGATTAAATTTTTCGTTATATTTTGACAAGCTTTTGCTTTGTATGTTAGATTCTGCTTTTACTTCAACGGGATATACTTTACCCATATGCTGAACTAAAAAATCGGTTTCCATAATTCTAGTTTCGCTATAATATCTTGGCTCAACATTGAATTTATCAACAATTTGTTGTAAGACAAAGTTTTCGGCCATCGCTCCTTTAAAAGAAAAGTCTGTTTTTAACAAAATGCTCTTATTTTCTATTCCAGCAAGTTGTTTTAATAAGCCAGTATCAAACAAGTATAGCTTAAACGCATTTGGGTCATCGTAAGCTTTTATAGGGTATGATGGGGTTTTAGATAAATATACCTTATGAATAATTCCATATGCAACTAGCCATTCAATAGCACCTTCATATTCTCTTGCTCTTGCTCCTTGTCTTACCAGTCCATAAATAAATTTTTTGTTTTCTTTGGCAAGTTGCGAAACTAAACTTTCAAATACCAAAAGAATTCTTCCACTATTAACTTTTCCACTATGCTTTGCAAAATCGTTTTTGTAAATTTCAATTATTTCTTTTTGATTTTTATCAACTAATGATATGTCTTTATGTTTTGTCCATGAATAAACTGCTTCTGGCATTCCACCGATAATTAAATAATAATTATATGCTTCTAAGAGTTTTTGATGAAAAAATTCTTCAATTTTATCTTTTTTGGTTATTTGCAAATAATATGCATAGAGCCCTTTATCCAAGTTTAATAAAAATTCATCAAAGGTTAGAGGATAAATGTCTAATATGTTAACTTGTCCTACTGGATATGAATGAGGTTTTGCAAGCAGGGTCCCAAGTAAACTTCCTGCACAAATAACATGATATTCTGGACTTTGCTCGTTAAAGTATTTTAGTGAATTTAAAGCGGCACTAGACTCTTGTATTTCATCGAAAACAATAAGGTCAGTTTTTGGATTTATAGTTTTGTTTCCTAAAAGACTTAAAAGCTCAATTATTCTTTTAGAGTTTTTGTTTTCTTCAAAAATTGAAGCCAAAGATGGATTTTCGTCAAAGTTGAAATAGAAAAAGTTTTCATATTCAGTTTCTCCGAAATGTTTCATAAGCCAAGTTTTTCCAACTTGCCTAGCACCTTTTAATATTAAAGGTTTTCTATCTACAGATTTTTTCCACTTTAATAAGTCTTTTAATGCGTTCCTTATCATTCTTTAGCTCCTTTTCACATGGTCGTTATTTATATTTTGCACATTTTTGCAAGTTTTTGGAAGTCTTTTTACACGTTTTTGCAAGTTTTGGGTGAGTGGTTTACACATTTTTGCAAGTTTTAGATGAGCGATTTACACATTTTTGCAAGTTTTCAAAGGTCAAATTACACATTTTTGTAAAAATATCTGAATGCACTTGTACTTGTCAACAAAAGTAGACACGAAAAAAGTTTTTTTATCAAATCCATGGTTTACACATTTTTGCAAGTTTTCAAAGGTCAAATTACACGTTTTTGTAAAAACAACTGTTAAGAAAGAAATCATAGAAGGCTTTTTAGGACAAAAAAGTTCCGTTTTAGGAAATAATTTGCTATAAATTTGCCAAAAAAGCTTATTTAAAAAGGTTGTAATTGGAGATGAAGTTTATTTTTAGCAAGTTTTAGTAACTTTTTATAAGTAGAATGTCTAGAAATGAAGGCTCTAGGACAAAAAAGTTCCGTTTTAGGAAGTTTTTTATTGAACATTTCAAAAAAAAAGGTTATACTAACACTAGAAGGACAAAAAAGTTCCGTTTTAGGAAGATTATAAAAAGGTGCAATATGGTTATTAAGCGCGATTATTATTTAAACAAATTAATTGCTAAAAAGGGAAATGGTTTGGTAAAAATTATTACTGGGGTTAGACGATGTGGAAAATCTTTTTTATTATTTGATTTGTTCTATAATCACCTTATTAAAGATGGCGTTTCTAGAGAGAATATAATAACTTTAAAGCTAGATGAAGTAGGGAATGTTAAATATAGAAATCCTTTTGAGCTTGATAAATATATTAAAGAAAAAATCAAGGATCAAAAAAAGCACTATTACGTTTTCATAGATGAAATACAGTTTGTAGATGATGTGGAAAATCCATGGCTAAAAGGCAGTGCTAATAAAATTGGTTTTGTAGATGTTCTTTTAGGCTTGATGAATTTTAAAAATCTTGATGTATATATTACTGGAAGCAATTCAAGAATGCTTTCAAAAGATATTGTTACTCAATTTAGAGATAGAGGGGACAGTATTCATTTGTTTCCTCTTTCATATGCAGAATATTGCAAAGCATCTAAAGGAGATTCGGAAGCAACTTGGCAAGATTATATGACATATGGTGGATTTCCAAGAATAATGCATTTAAGAAACTCACAAGAAAAAGTAGAATATTTAAAGAGCTTATTTAGCAACACTTATCTAAAAGATGTACTGGAAAGAAACAAAATTAAAAATGATAAAGAAAATATAGATGATTTAATTAAGATAGTGGCCTCTTCTGTGGGTTCTCTTACTAATCCAAATAAGATTGCAAATACTTTTAAGTCAGTTAAACAGATTTCAATTAATTCTGCAACGATTGATTTATATCTAGATTATTTTGTAGATGCTTTTATATTATCGAAAGTCTACAGGTATGATATAAAGGGCAGAAAATATATTGGTAGTCCTTTAAAGTATTATTTTGTAGATGTGGGGCTAAGGAATGCTTTGCTTAACTATAGACAACAGGAAGAAAATCATATTATGGAAAATATAATATATAATGAGCTTGTCCTTAGAGGGTACAATGTAGATGTTGGTGCCATAAATCATAGATACATTAATAAAGAAGGAAAGGATATAAAAACAAAGATTGAAGTTGATTTTATTGCTACTCTTGGAAATAAGAAAATATACATACAATCTGCATTGAATATTGATTCACAAGAAAAAAGGCTACAAGAAACGGCTTCATTAAAAAAAATAAATGATAGTTTTAAAAAGATAGTAGTTATAAAAGATGATATTATTCCTTGGATAGATGATTATGGTATACACTATATTGGCACAAGAAAATTTTTAACAAATGGAGAAGATTTAGAGAATATTTAAATCAAGAAATATTTGTGTAATAGAAAATATAGTATAAAATAAAAAACAGATTTGCATGAAGGACAAAAAATTTCGTTTTAGTGGTGGTCGCAAAAGTTCTAATAAGGAAAAGGTGTAAAAAATGAATATAATAGCAAAGTTTGAAAAGATTTCTTTTGAGCAATTTAAAAAGGACTATAAAGGTAAATTAGATGCAAAAGCAGTTTATGATGATATTGTTTTACCTAAAAGAGCAACTAAAGGCTCTGCGGGATATGATTTTTTTGCAATTGAAGACATAAATTTAAGTACTGGTGAAACCATACTAGTTCCTACTGGGATTAGGGTAAAGATTGAAAATGGTTGGGTTTTAAGTATTTTTCCAAGAAGTGGACTTGGGTTTAAACATAGATTACAGCTTGACAATACTGTAGGCATAATTGATTCAGATTACTATGGCTCATCAAATGAGGGACATATATTTATTAAAATTACCTGTGATGCAAAAACAGAAAAAACTGTCTCAATTAAAAAAGGCGAGGGTATAGCTCAAGGAATCTTTTTGCAATTTGGTTTAGCTAAAGAAGATGAGGTTATCGCTAAAAGAGATGGTGGATTTGGTTCAACAACAAAGAAATAAGGTTAAAAAGTGTTAAATATTAGAGTTTAAACGGTACTGAAAAGTGCCGTTTTTTGTAGGATATGCTCGACAGAAAATAGTTTTTTTCATTTTTGTAGGATATGCTCGATAAAAAGATTAAGTTTTACAAGAAAAATATATAAATAATGATATAATAATATAAAGAAAAAAAGGAGAAGCGATATATGTATATATTTCATTTAATAATAAATATTTTAAAACCAAGAAACATTCCGTCTCTTTTGTATTTTTTGGCAAATATGACACTATGTTTTTTGCTCATGTATTTTTTAAACTTAATTTCATTTGGACAACATATAATGCCAGAAAAATCACAGCTATACAACGGGTTAGTAGGAATTGCGATATATTTAGGGGGAGCAATAATCTTTTTATCGCCAATAGGTGAAGCGTTTTTTAGATTAACATATGAATTGAAAAGTATTGAAAAATATCCCAATTTGGCTCAAGTGCAAGCTATATTTAATGAAGTTTATGCAAAAGCAAAGGCTGAATATCCAGGAATTCCAAGTGGAGTAAAGCTATATATTAAAAATACGGGCATTCAAAATGCAGCTGCTGTAGGAAGAAAAACAATATTTTTAACACAAGGAATCTTATCTTTGCCACCAGATCAATTAAAGGGCATTTTAGCACACGAGCTTGCTCATTTATATCATGGAGATACTGTAATTCTTTTGCTTATCTTAGTTGGAAATATATACATAAATGCCTTAGCTATGGTGATAAAATTTGCTTTATCAATACTTGGAATCTTTATCTTATTAGGCGGAGGAAGAGATTCTAGTGCTAGCGAAAGAATAGGTGGATACTTAATGGCTAGACTTGCAAGATTTTTGGTTGATGTGGTAGTTGGCATTTGGACTTTAATAGGGCTTGCTTTGAAAAACATATCAAGTAGAGCAGCGGAGTTTAAAGCAGATGAATTTGCTTGTGAGCTTGGATATGGTAGACATCTAGCTTCAGCTTTAGCTTTTATTAGTAGAGGTCAAGAAGGTCGGAAAGGCACTTTATTAGATAGAGCATTAGCATCTCATCCAGATAC
>JAAZJD010000096.1 GCA_012800525.1 Clostridiales bacterium | reverse complement strand
GTCTTATTTAGATTTAATGTTTAACCTAACTGTATTAAAAAAACAAAATCAGATGTGAAAGCAAAGACCTATGTCCTCAAAGTAAGGAGATGTGGTCTTATTTAGATTTGATGTTTAACCTAACTGTATTTGAAGAAAACAAAACTAGAAGTGAAGGCAACGCAAAGAAAGATACGTGGTTTTATTTAAATTTAATATTTAACTTGGTGATATTTTAAAAGCGAGCTAAACATTAGTTTTTTAAAGCATCTTATAATACAATATTCTTATTAGAAAAATGGAGGTTTACTATGACTTGTCCAAATTGCAAAAATCAAATGCGTGTAGAAGGAAATGAATATGTGTGTTCATATTGTGGAACTAGAGTAAATAAGCCACAACAAAGTAACAATATACTATCTGACAAATATCAATGGTATGCTTTTATTTTCCCACTTTTAGGATTTATTCTATATTTTAAATGGAGAAACACTGATCCTGCAAAAGCAAAAACTGTTCTTAAAATTTCATTAGTTTCGTTAATTGGTGGACTTATTATTGCAGTGATTGGAATTGTTGTTGCCTATGTTCTTAAGATAAACGGATATGATGTCTTGGATAATTCTTTGATGATAAATTTTATAACATATAAGTTTTAATTAATAAAAATTGCTATTTTAATACACATAATAAAAGTCATCTAGCGGTGGCTTTTTGTTGTATCTTAAGTTGATTTTTTTGATACTTGTGTTATCGCCTTGTACCACTTAAGGTTAAGACTTTCCCGCTTCGCACATCAATTCTAAACACTACCTAACTCTTGGCTAGTTAAAGATAGCAGTTGATGTTATTTTTTCATCTTGCTTTTCTTTTTAATAAGACGCTTCCCTTTTCTTGAATTTAAAAAATCATTAGCAAAGCTAATCTGCTCTAAATAATAGTCTAAGTCTTCATCAGAAATTTCGTCTTTTCTATCTTCAAACGCTACTATTAGTTCTTGTTTTGGGCTTTCTTGAACGAGATAGTATAAATGTTCATTGAGAAACAATAATTGTTTTACATCGCACGTTTTTATTAGATCTACGGTTTCTTGATAATCTAAGGAAAGAAAATGTATAACAGCATAATCATTCGCAACACCGCCACCTTCTACTTGTTGCATAGGATCTTTTTCTATTATTTCCATAAATATATCTATTTGTTCTTTTAATGTTTTTCCTGTAAATTCTTCGGTAAAATTGTTGGAATCGTCAAAATATATTTTAAAATCATCTATATTATTCATGTCTATTTTCTCCATTTCTTCTTTTTTCTGTTAGATGTTGGCTGATCATACTTTGGACATATAGTTCTTACCTCTCCATCATTAATGTAAACCATCATATTTACACCTTTATATTTCTTCCCTATCTCTTTATATTTTCGTGAAAACGGTTCTTTTGAAAGAATCTTTTTTGCAGCATTTTTTATATCTAGAACATTCCAGCTTTTAGGGAACCAAGCTTGTCTCTCTCCTTTTCTCTTATAAGGATGTCTATGTGTAGGAATGTTTCCAAGCCTAACTCCATTCGGAAATATCCTTGTTATATTATATCCTATCTTTTTCCTTTTAAGTTTCCTTATATTAGCCTGCCCGTGACCACCACCAGTAAGAATATATTTTTGGTGTGGTGGGAGGTCTTGCTTTTTACGGACATCTTCTCGCCTTTTAAAATCGCCTGAATTTGAATGTTTTATTGCCTTAGCACTTATCTTGATTCTTTTTTTCATTCTATCACCTGCCTTGAATTATGACAATACCATATGATTGCTTGATGTTATGCTCTTAATTCAATTATATTAAACCGATTTCTGTATGTCAGGAGGACATTTATATAATCTTTTGTAATACAATATAAATAAAAAAACGCAATTATAAGCATTAAAATTAAAATAATATTGATTTTTTGAACTACAAATTGTATGCTATATATAGGCTAATACAAAACCTTTATAGGAATGATTATGTTAATCGATTCAATTAAAATTAGAGTACCATGGCTAATGGATGTAATATTGCGAGAGGATGCCTCTGCTTTCGGTTTTGTGAAAAACAATAACGACCCTAATCTAAACGACTTCATTAATAAAATAATTCCTAACCTGCTAAAGCGAAGAAAAGAAAAGAGGAAAAAAATAAATGATAAACTAGCTGAAATATTTGAATTTTATCCTAGTACTGAATTACCTAATAGAACTCGCGAGCTCTTAACTACATTGGTAGATGATATAAATTATAGTGAGATAAACAATTGGGGTTTAGATGAAAATGTTATCATTCGGCCTACAACTAAAACAATTACTGAATTTAAAGAGATAATTACAGAAGAAACAAAAATTATGCAGACTAATGTTTCAGCATATATTCGTAATATGTTAAATGAATATATAATGCTGTCTAGATATGAAAGAATAAAAATTGTTTTTACAGAAGAATTAGATTTAATTGAAAAAGCATATAGAAAAGAAAACTTGTTTAATTTTACTTATGATGGACTAGATTATAGTGTTGCAATATATCAAGTCATCCCCGATCCAGTGTTTAGTAATAACATACTCATTATTGCCCACGATTTTAATAAGAACATTATCGCCTCGTTTTTATTGCACAAAATAAAAGTTGCCTATACGGTGGAAGTTAAAGAAAATATTTATAATGAAGAGATACAAGATAAAGTAGACATATTTGTTAGTAGTGGACAATTTTTTACAGATTCCATATTCTCCTTGGAGGAAAATTAAATGAAAAAAAATAAGAAAAAATCGCTCTTCCCTAAGACAATGTCTAAAGAAGCTAAACAAAAACAGCGTGCAGCTATTATTAGTTATTATGTAAAAAAACGACAAGAAGAAAAGTTGCGAGATAGTAATCTAAAAAACAAAAAATAACAAAAACTAGGCATAGAATATTTCTCAGTTTTGGCATAAAGATAGCTGTTAGTTTTTATAAAAATTAAATTGTCGATAGTTTTGGGATGTATCAAATTTCATATCTTGCCTTTTTCAGTAGTTTTCTATTCTTGTCGCATAGACAATCATCCATTAATCCCTTATTAAAGACCACAAGCGGTTACTTTATCATATGGTTAACAAGCTTGCCTACAATAGTGCTTTGTGACAAATAGCTAGATTTTTATTAAATAATTAAATATACGATATGGGTATAATATAATCGTTTAGGCTTATTTTTATTTTTTCTTTGTATGTACAAATAATTCCGCCAGACCCACGTTTTACATCACCTAAATTATCTAATACTGCAAAGTTAGATATATCTTTACTGCTAGGATTAGCTGTTTTTTTAATTTCTATTGGATGCAATTTGCCATCTGCTTCTATTATTAAATCTATTTCACGCTTATCTTTGTCCCTATAATAGTATAATGGTGCATTGGTTATACCTGCATTTAAATAACTTTTTAAAATTTCACTAATTACAAATGTTTCAAAAAATGCTCCTGCCATAGCCCCTCTTTCTAATGTTTCTGGAGTCGACCATCTTGTCAAATGCGCAGCTAATCCAGTATTTAAAAAGTATAATTTAGGAGTTTTAATGGCTCGCTTAGTCACATTGTTAAAATATGGCTGTAACAAGTAAACAATACCTGACGCCTCAAGTACTGAAAGCCAACTCTTAATTGTAGGAGCACTAACACCTACATCTCTAGCAATATCGTTATAGTTGAGCATTTGTCCCGTCCTTGCGGCTGCTACAGTCATAAACTTAACAAAATCGCTAAGATTCCCTACTTGCATTAAATCTCTTACATCTCTTTGAATATATGTGTTTAAATAACTTTCATAAAAAAGCCCTATATCTTGCTCATCATTTTCTAATGCTGGCATATGACCTTTGTGTATACGTTTGAATATCTCGCTATAACTGATATCTACAACATATTTATTCCTCTCTGAAAAATAGTTCTCTATTGGAATAAACGGTTTATTATAAGATACACGATAAATCTCCCTAAGCGAGAACCCTTGTAAACTAATAATTCCTACTCGACCAGCCATAGTTTCTGTAACATTTTTCATCAAATGAAACGACTGTGAGCCAGTTAGATAAAAAAGACCTGTTTTGTTGCTCCTATCGGCTATCATTTTTACATATGGGAAAAGTTCTGGAGCATATTGCACCTCATCAATGATAAGTGGTGTCAAATGCTTTTGGAAAAAATTACCAGGCTCTTCTTTTGCCATCATGAGCATAACTGGATCATCAAAAGAAACATATTCTAAATTGCCAAGTAAATTCTTTAAAAGTGTTGTTTTACCTACTTGCCTAGGACCTGTTATCAACACAGCTGAAAACATTTTTGTTGCCTTTTTTACAACATCTTCTACATGTCTTTTTATATACATAAAGCATCTGTCTCCGACTAAATCAAAGCATAACTTTATTTTAGTCGAAAATAACGACTTTGTCAATACCTAATGAGCTAAGATATAGCATGTGTTTTAAAAAAAGTTAATTTCAGAAGTAACTACAAGCTTATCAGTAAAATGCACACTTACTTTTAAAAGTTTAGTTTTTGATTTTTGTGCTAATCTTGCATAACCTAAAAATGATTCAACATTCTCTACCTCAAAAGTGTCCGGTGAAATGCCCCAAATGTATTCGGCGAAATACCCCAAATGTATTCGCCAGCTATTGACTTTGTTGATTTTATTCGGGTATAATCACCATGAGGTATATATATGAACTATTTAAAAAGAATCGTTGATGATGAGTTGCAACTGCGCTTAGATTCTGTTGGTGCAACCCTTATTGTTGGTCCAAAGTGGTGTGGGAAAACAACTACAGCTAAACAAAAAGCTAAAAGTGTTTTGCATCTTAACGATCCCGACATGAGAGATGCATATTTAGCAACAGCTGATGTAAAACCTTCTAATCTTCTAAAAGGCGAGACTCCGCGACTAATCGACGAATGGCAGGAAGCTCCGAAACTATGGGATGCAGTTAGAGTATCTGTTGATAAAATAGGAAAGCCAGGCTTATATATTTTAACTGGGTCTACTTCCGTAAAAAAGGACAATATTATCCACACTGGCATAGGACGTATTTCTAGATTAAAAATGTATCCCATGAGCTTATTTGAATCTGGTGAATCAAACGGTACGATATCTCTATCTCAATTATTTTCTAATCCGACTTGCGACATAAGTGCAACTTCTAATTTGGATATTAACCAACTTATTTTTGCTGCTTGTAGAGGTGGTTGGCCATCGTCAATTAATTTAACATCCACAAAATCACAATTATTTGTGGCAAAGGATTATTTTAATAACATTTGTGATAACGACATATCAACAGTTGACAGCATTCCAAGAAGTCCTTTAAAAACGCGTCTACTTTTACATTCATATGCAAGAAACATATCAACGCTAGTAACGAATAATAGTATACTAGAAGACATCAACGCTAACGAAGAAATGGGACCCACTTCGTTTTATGAATACCTTGATGCACTTAAACGCTTATTTGTTATAGAAGACATTAATGCATGGAATCCAAATATTCGCTCTAAAACATCTATTCGCTCATCTAATAAACGCGAGTTTGTTGACCCTTCTATTGCGGTAGCTGCACTAGGTCTATCTCCTGAATACTTTCAAACTGACTTAAAAACATTTGGATTTATCTTTGAGTGTCTATGCATCCGTGATTTGAAAATATATTCAAATTCACAAGGAGGGAGAATTTCATACTATAGAGATAGATATGGACTTGAAGCAGATGCGGTATTGCATTTAGATGACGGAAGATATGCTTTGATAGAAATAAAATTAGGGAGCAAAGAAATTGAGGAGGGAGCAAAACATCTTATAGAACTAAAAAACCTTATTATTCAAAACAACACATTAAACCCAAAAAACGCCCTTCCAGAGCCAACTCTCTTAATCGTACTTACTGCTGGTCCTATAGCATATAGGCGCAAGGACGGTGTTTTTGTAATCCCTATTGGTTGTCTTAGAAATTAACACAGCATATTTCCAATCATCGTATCGTATGAACTGTTCGCACACGAAAACATTTTTGTTGCATTTTTCACAACATCTTTTATATGTCTTTTTATGCACATAAAACATCAATCTTATATGCAATCAATTGATTTAAATAACTATCTCTTTTAATCTCTACTTTATCTCCGCTTTGAACATTTGAGCCTAAATGGGCTGTACTGTTCAATTTAATTCCATAATTTATTATGGTGAAATTAGCAGATATTATATATTAATACATCTAGAACAATGAAAATGTATAAAAAATTTATAGATTTTTGTAGATTTGACTAACTGCTGTTAACCCCCCGTGATATCGATATGTTTTTTTGATATAATCAATTTATAAAGAAAAAAGTTAAAGGATTTTTATGTTAGATTCTAAGTTTAAAAAAATTCCATTAGGAAACATAGTGCCAAGAGGTTGGCTTAAGAGACAACTAGAAGTACAAGGAGACGGACTTTCAGGAAATGTCATGGATTTATTTAGAGATTTATCTAAAAAATCAGCTTGGCTTGGTGGAAATGGAGAAAGTTGGGAAAGAGGCCCCTATTATATTGATGGACTAATGCCTCTTGCATTCTTGTTAAAAGACGATAATCTAATCAAAATGGCTTCTCTTTGGATTGATTCAATTTTAGGCTCACAAGATGCAGAGGGATTTTTCGGACCTAAAAAAAGCAAAGACTGGTGGCCTAGGATGGTTGTGACAAAAATGCTACCAGACTACTACGAAGTATCTAAAGATGAAAGAGTAATTCCCTTTCTAACAAAATACTACCGTTATATGCATAAAAACATTGATGATCGCCCATTGTTTAGTTGGGCAGCTGTAAGAGCTTGTGAGGAGCTAATTGGAATTAAGTGGCTATATAAAAAAACAAAACTAGAAGAATTAAAGGAACTTGCTAGCAAAATTATTAAATATAGTTTTGACTGGTCAAATGAGTTTGCTAATTTACGTTGGCCAGAAGCATCTAAAAACTATTATTCATCTAAAAAATTTAATGTCAAAAAAGTTATATTTTATGCCCCCGATTTTATCAGAAATATTTTGGGCACAAAAGAAAGAAAAAAAGAAAAAACAATAAAAAGAGAAAAGCATTTGTTTAATCAATTTTATCATGTTACTCATGGAGTAAACATTGCAATGGCCTTAAAATACCCAGCATATGAAGCAATATTCACAGGTGAAAGTAAAAAAATGAGTATTGCTAAAGATGGATTTAATAAAATTATGAGCAAAAACGGAACTGCAATATCCCTATTTACTTGCGATGAACATTTAAGTGGAGTCGAAGCATTTCAAGGAACCGAGCTATGCACTGTAGCTGAAAGTATGTTTAGTGCAGAAAAAAACTACGAAACAACTGGCGATAGATTTTGGGCAGATCTTCTTGAAAAATGGGCATACAATGCCTTTCCTGCCACATTTACACCTGACATGTGCTCTCATCAATATGTCCAACAAACAAATCAAATTTCTGCAACTACCGCCAAAAGGACATGGTATGATGCATACAACAAAGCAAATATCTATGGCCTAAAACCAAATTATGCATGCTGTCTTTCCAACATGCATCAAGGCTTTCCAAAGTTTGTAGAACACATAGCATTTACAAAAGATGACACCTTGGTTTTAGTTGCCCCACTTGCATCAGAAATAAATACAATGCTTAACGATGAGAAAATATCTCTATCTATTGACTCTAAATATCCCTTCCAAAACAATGCGACAATTAAAATAAATGAAGGTAATTTTAACATCCTAATTCAACGCCCTGAATTTGTAGAAAGCATATTTATAAACGATAAAGAATTTTTTGATGATGAGATTTTACTCAAGGTCTCTGATAAAGCAGAATACAAAATAAAATATAACTTTAAGTTAGAAACAAAAAGAAATCCTGACTCATCAATATCCGTTTTCTATGGCCCCTTACTAATGGCTTTGCCCATAAAAGAGAAAGTTAAAATGGGCTCATCAAGATTTTCAGATAGAGAAATGGAGCCAGTTTCTGAATGGAGATATGGCATTAAATCAGATCTTTCTGATGCAATAATAACAATTTTAGATAATTCATCAACACTGCCTTTTGGTGCTCCAAATATTACAATTGAGGTAACGGGAAAGAAAGTTGATTGGAAAATTAAAAACAATCAATGTGATAAAGTAAGCTCAGTAAAAGATAATAATAACAAATACGAGAGAATAATACTTGTTCCTTACGGAACTACTAATCTACGAATCTCTCAATTTCCAGAAATACATTAAATGAAATTTATTTTTACTTACTTTGCAATATACTAGCAAGTGTTATATTCAATATATCTTTCTTTGCCGATTTCGTTTCTTCATTTTTATACTTACATTTGTTGCTGCAAATCCTTTTCTAAATTTTAAACCATAAAATCTAATGAAGTATTCATTAAAGCTATTTTATTTGTCTCATGGAAAAGTAGACCGTAATTACAACCTAGTTTTCCATGAAGCTAAGGTTTGATGATAAACACTTCAGCAAATTTATAAATCAAGAGCAATTTCGTTCTATTTCTATAAAACTATCTTTACTTTGAACATTTGAGCTTAAATGGGAACACTTTTCATTCTAGTATCGTGTTTTTTTAACTGACATCAAAAAACTACATCCACTAAATGAGAATTTTAAAAAAATTAGTTTTTGTAAAATATAATGCATTTCATACTGATTTCATAGTATAATATTTTTATCAAAAGAAAGAGGAGAGTTAAACTATGTTTTGTCCAAATTGTAAAAATGAAATGGTGTCTCAAGGAAATGAAAACGTATGTCCTCATTGTGGAATGCGCGTTAACACTAATCTCGCACATCCTGAACAACCTGTAAAAGTAGACAACCTACAACCATACAACCAACCACAATACAATCAACCACAATATAATCAGCCACAATATAATCAGCCACAATATAATCAGCCCCCACAACAAGGAAGAAGTGACGATAAATCATCTGCTGGAATGGGATGCCTTGGATTTTTATTTCCTATTGTTGGCTTTATTTTATGGTTAGTATGGAAAAACGACTATCCATTAAAGGCAAAATCCGCAGGAACAGGTGCTTTAATTAGTGTAGTGTTAGGAGTTATTTTTGGTATAATTGGCGCAGTGGTAAGTTAAATAGACACATAAGCGCACACTATTTAAAAACTATATTCACAGTTAAAAGTCATCTTAAGTAGATGGCTTTTTTTATAAATTTATTTTGTATTGCTATAAGTTTAATTTATTTACTAGCAGTATTTATGCGAAATTATATATAATTAAATTACTAAATTTACTTGAGGAGATTAGAAAATGTTTTGTCCAAATTGTAGGAATAAAATGAATAATTATGGGTATGAAAACGTATGCCCTTATTGCGGAACAAGAATGGCTGGTAACACTGTTATGCCAAGACAACCATATTATGGACCTCCGCAACCCGTTAGACAAGAAGATTCCGGCTCAATGTTTGGCTGGGGACTTTTAGGTTTTTTTATGCCTATGGTTGGATTAATTTTGTATTTAGTCTGGAAAGATGATTATCCTAAAAAAGCAAAAGCTGCAGGAAAAGGAGCGCTAATTAGTGTAATCTTAGGTGTTGTCGCTGCAATTATTAGTATCATAATCTTTATCGTAATGGCTGCAACTTTAGGAAATGTTGATATTTCAAGTGTAGTAGAAAATGGCGAAGAAGCAATGAGGTTTTTATATAATTTCACATCTCCCCTCTTGTTTTAAGTATGACAGTAAAATGTAGTAATACTAGAAATATCGATATTAATTAAAATTACCTTTGCTACAATTGCATCTACAAAAATCTTCTCTTGATTAAATTTTAGATGCAATATATAATATATAATACTAGTTATGCAAGCAAGACAAACAATTTGTTAAAAGCTTGTGTATATATGCATTAAAAAACTAAAGTGTATAGGCTAAAATATTAATTAAATAAAGTAAGAGAAGGATATTCATGGCAAGAGAAAAACAACAATCACCATTAACAACGGCAAAAATGTTTAGTGCTAAATGGACCGAAAGAGATGAGGCCATATTAGTTGAATTGCTTAAGAGAAAAATTCACGAATTGAAATATGATATTCGTGATGCAACTACCCCTTATGCAAAGCGCCACCTAAAAGATAAAAGAGCTGAGTATAGAACTTTGCTTTTTAAAGTTGAAGCTGGTGAATATGATCCCAATATTTTGGCAAATGAATTAAAAACACATAGCCAATATAGAGATGAAAAAATAAGAAAAAAGACAAAAAAATTAGGCAGATATGCTGATGCGTATACTGATGTTGATTTTGACTATGAAGGATATTTTTCAAAAACTAGATATTTTGGTGCAGCCCTACCAATAGTTATGCTTTTGCTCATGATTTTGTTTGTAGGCATTATTTTATCTTCAGCATTTTTGCCCATTGATACACTAAATACTATTGAACAACCAATAAGTGAGGCATTAGATGCAAGAGTTTCTTTTGGTTCCGTTGCATATTTTAGACTTGGCTCAAACGAAAACGACTTCAGTATGATTAATAATGGTGAATGGCCAAAAGGTGCTTTCTTATATGAAGAGCAACAATATGCAAAAGGTGAAAGATATTTAGATCCAGTTTCTCAAGTTCCTACTGAGAGAGTTTTGCTTTATGATGAAGCAGGAATGATAGCTGTAGATGTGACTATCTTAGATATCATCAAAGCAGTTTTTAAAACTGAGCCTTTCGCTGAAAATAGACTAGACCCTATCGAAAATTTAAGCTCTATGCAAGGTCCTAGTTGGTACTACTTGAAATATATTAGAGATAGAAAAGAAGATTTAAAAATTAGGAAGATGGAAGATGGTAAGTATGACAACGTTGCTATTATACGAACCTTTGCGACATATGGTACAATTGCATCATTAATCTTGATGATTGTATTTTGTTTTATTGAAATCGTATTTTGTATAGGTAGACTATTTAGCTATACTTCTAGGAGACTACACTTCATTCCATTGCTTATTTTGCTTTGCGGATTAATAACAATGTTAATGCCCGCACTATTAGATATCAATGCGGCAAATTGGACAGCTGTATCAGATTGTTTCAAAACATACTTCCAAACAAACTGGACTGAAATCGTTAATGCAACTGAAAATCCAGCTCCAATTACATTTAACTTGTTTTTCCCAATACTACTAGTATTCCCATTATTGATATCGATAATGCCAATACTTTTCAAAAATAGAGAAGCAAAGACCATAGCCTTTGTACCAAAGGGAAATAAACCTCACACATATAGAGGACAAAAAGAACCTACAAGACCAGGACAACCAGGACAAAGAAAACCAAGAGTTCCACAAGGTGCTCCAGCAAGAATGGCAAAAGCAGGCTCCAAACCAGCCTATGACCCAAGGGTTCCAAGGCGGTAGCTCCGCTTAATTGACAGTTACAAATGGAGCCAACGAGCTCCATTTTGTTTATATTCAAATTTACTACACAAAAGTTAATAAGAACTATATAATGAATTTACAGCCAACAAAAAACAATACAAGCATTAAAAGGTAAGGTTATGTTTAAAAGAATCAAAGAAGATATACAAGCAGCAATGGAAAGAGACCCTGCAGCACGCTCAAAATTTGAAGTCTTTATGACATATAGTGGCGTGCGTGCCTTATATAGACATAGAAGAGCAAATTGGTTTTTCAAAAGAGGACATAAACTCATTGCTAGGATAATATCTCAAAGGACAAAGAAAATAACAGGAATTGAAATTCACCCTGGTGCCACAATAGGAAAAGGTGTCTTTATTGACCATGGAACAGGAATTGTAATTGGCGAAACTAGCATCATTGGAGATAACTGTATCTTATATCAAGGAGTTACTCTTGGCGGAACAGGAAAAGAAACTGGCAAGCGTCACCCTACACTAGAAAACAATGTTATGATTTCAGCTGGAGCTACAGTTTTAGGCGCTGTAACAATTGGTGAACACTCTAAAGTCGGCGCTGGAGCTGTCGTGTTAAATGATGTTCCACCCTATTCAACAGTTGTTGGTATCCCTGGCAGGGTTGTCAGATCATATGGCGCTAAAGTCGATGAGCTTGATCAACAACTTCCTGACCCAGTTTTAGCTGAGTTTAAAAGACTACATAGGAGAATGCAAACTCTTGAAGAAAAGTGCGGACTTCCTCCATGTGATAAGTCTATTGGAAATAAAAATATAATAATAGAAGAACCTTGCCCTGATGTAGCAAATTGCAAATATACTACTTGCATTGAATGCCAAGAGGCTCATGCTGCTAAACCAAAAGAAGATAATTAGAAGAGGTAAAAATGCTAAAAATATACAATACATTAACAAGACAAAAAGATGAATTTAAACCAATTGACGATAATATTGTTAGGATGTATTCATGTGGACCTACGGTATATAACTATGCGCATATTGGAAATTTACGCACATATATCTTTACTGATTTAATTAGAAGAGCTTTGCAAATCTCAGGCCATAAACTTAAAGGTGTTATGAATATAACCGACGTCGGACATTTAATGGAAGACAGTGATGATGGCGAGGACAAAATGGCAGTTGCTGCAAAAGCACAACAAAAAACTCCATGGGAAATAGCAGAGTACTATACAAAGGTATTTTTTGATGATTTAAAAAAGTTGAATATACAAACTCCAGAGATTGTGGCAAAAGCAACTGAACACATCGATGAAATGATTGAATTTGTAAAAGCTTTACTTGATAAAGGCTTTGCATATGAAACAAGTGACGGCATATATTTTGATGTTTCAAAGTTTGAAAAATACGGAAGCTTGAGTGGCAAAAAATTAGATGAACAAGTAGCTGGAGCTAGAGTTGAAGTAGATACTGAAAAAAGAAATCCTGAAGATTTCGCTCTTTGGAAAAAAGCGGAAAAAGGTCATATTATGCAATGGGAAAGTCCATGGGGAATGGGATATCCTGGTTGGCATATCGAGTGTTCTGCTATGAGCAAAAAATATTTAGGAGAAGTCTTTGATATTCATAGTGGGGGTGTAGATCATGTCCCAATTCACCATGAAAATGAAATTGCTCAAAATGAAGCACTTGCTGGAAAACAAACTGTAAATTACTGGATGCATGCAGAATTTATGCTTGTTGATGGCGGCAAAATGAGTAAATCTTTAGGGAATACTTATACAATAAAAGATTTAGAAGATAGAGGATATGAAGCTCTAGATTTTAGATTCTTTTGTTTAAATGCTCACTATAGAAAAAAGCTTAACTTTACTTTTGAAAGCATGGATATGGCTAAAACTGCAAGAGCAAGACTCAACCAATCCCTTTTAGAGCATAAAGCCTCTTCTAATAAAACAGACCCTAAAATAATTGAAGAATATAAAGAAAAATTTATGGATGCTGTGCAAGATGATGTCAATGCTCCGCTAGCTCTTGGTATACTATTTACAGCAATAAAGGAGCCCAAATCTAAAGATATATACAACCTCGCTTTAGAGTTTGATAAATTTTTCGGACTTTCTTTTGATAAAATTGAAACAAAAGAAGAAGATTCAATCCCCGATGAGATTGTAATGCTTGCTGCTTCTAGAGCTGAAGCTAAAAAAGTTAGAGATTTTTCAAAGGCTGATGCAATTAGAAATGAAATTGAAGCAAAAGGTTATTTGATTTCAGACACAAGGGAAGGATATACAATTAAAAAGAAAGATTAATTTGTTTCTTCACTTGATCGTTTTATTTGGCATCTCAAACCTTTATAGGAAAAGATTATGATTCAATGTCCAAACTGCAAACATAATATAATGTCTAGGTCAGAATTTTGCCCCCTCTGTGCTGCAAACTTTTCTCAACTTGGTGTTAGCGAATTAGATATTAACAAAACTCAAAGACATTTTGCAAAAAGATCTAAATTATCATTTTTATCCTACTCTCTTTTTGACACCATTTATCTAAGCATTTTGTTTTGTGTTTCAATTCCTGCTATATTGACTGAAGGATTTTTAATGAACTGGGATATACGATACTCTCTTATTCCAATATCGATACTTGTATACCTTTATATATTGCTTAGACTTACTATAAATAGCTCTAAATTCTTTCCTCAAAGAGTTTTGATACAAGCAATATCGTTGTCTGTGATTGGTTATTTTATTATGAATGCTGCTAGAGAAAAAGAAATATTTTTTGCATATATAAGCCCTACTATCTTTTTAATTAGTTTGATAACGGTTGCAGTTTATGTCTTTATTAACTTTAAACTTCCAGAAAAACATGCAGCTAGCCTACTTTTAATGGCACTAGCATCAATGTCCCCACATGTACTTACCATAATTTGGGGCATAGAAAAAAGAATATATGCTATCGCCGTAGCTGGCATTGCTGCTGCCTTTATAATAATTACAATTGCTACTTTTGCAAAAAGACTTTGGCATGAACTCAAAGCCTTATTTAATGTTTAAATTAAAAACACAATCGGACTATTTTAAATCTCCCGACACTTCCTTTAGAATTTCGCATTTTAGTATTGTTCGTCAGTTTTGTGTTAAAGTAGAACTTCTAAATACGGTGTTAATATGTTGCTGACACTTAAAGCATTTGCATACTTCATTAAATTTCTCAAATTTTTATCTTGACGCTTAACATAAGTTTTTAATGCATCTTGAAATACTTGCATTTCTATATTATTGCGGCTTCTTAAAATATCACACAAAGTTCTTTCGATGTCATAAACTGGGACAACATTACCAAATGGAGTTTGCACATGGCTTAAACCAAGTTCATGTAGATTTTGCTTAATTGTGTAAACTTTAACTCCATATTCCTTAAAACGATGAGGGTTATATCCTGTTTTAACAGTAATAGAATATTTTATTGGCTCCCTATCAGTCATATCATGTAAGAATAAGGCAGTTTCATGTGAAAAAACTGCTTGTGCAGAGCGAAGATGAATCAAAAACATATTATCAGGCCAAACATTAGAAGAAACATAAATACCATGCCCTGCTCTTTCCATATCATTTTTTTCAACGAAAGCATAAAACGCTTGTTTACTAATACCTTGGTTCGTAATTTCTTTGAGTGTAAGCCAGCCATTATTTTGTTTTAAAAGTTGTTTAATTACATTTTTGTGATCCATTTTCTTTTCCTTTGTGCTAATATTGTAAACTAAATTAGCACGAAAGTAAAGAGTAAAACAATTTTATATAAGAATTCCCACACAAGTCTTTATATTTTCGACTATTGCTTTTATTTTTATTGCAATGCATAATATAGATAAGCTAGACGTGGTAGAACACTAAATTTTAACTTGTATATGGCAAAATTTAGTGTTTTTTATTTTAATTGCAAAGATGCCAAAATCAAGGATAAAATTATGAAAAACAAAACAAAATTTATAATATTTGCATTAATCATTGTACTTGCAGTCGGTCTTTTAGCTGCTTGTAACCAAGAAGGAACAATAAGGCCAGACACCCTTATCTTTATGGCTAATGGTATTCCCCATAAAATTGTCAATATAACAGATGGATTGGACCATTTACCAGGTGGTCCCCAAAAAGATGGATATGAATTTCATGGTTGGTACTGGGACAAAGATGTTTGGAAAGACCGACTAGAACTAAGAGATCTTTTAGGCAAAACTTCTCTAGATAACCACTTTGTTTATGCTTGCTTTGTAGATGGGTTAGGCAATAAAACTAGTGGTGATAGAAAAATAGTAGCACCAAAAGATAATGATGGCTCTAATGGTAATGGAGGAACTGGCGACACTGGTGGTACTGGCGATACTGGTGGAACAGGTGGCACAGGTGGAACAGGTGGCACAGGTGGAACAGGTGGAACAGGTGGCGCAACTTCTCCTTTCAACTTTAAACTAAATGCAGATGAAAATTCATATAAGATTACAGGCGTGACAGATAGCTTCACAGGTACCGCAGTAAATATTCCAAGCACCTACAATGGAAAACCTGTGACAGTCATTGCTAAAGCTGCCTTTGGAGGAGACTCATATTACGGTAGCGTTTATAGTAGTGTTACAATACCAAATTCCATAACAACTCTTGAAGACTATGCTTTTCAATTTTGTATCCATCTAACAACAATCACTATACCAAATAGCGTAAAAAGTATTGGTAGATATGCTTTCCGTGGCTGCACAGCATTGACTACAATTAATCTACCAGCACAACTTACAGTAATAGAGGAAGCTTTGTTTGATAGTTGTCAAAGTTTAACTTCGGTTACAATTCCAAATGGAGTTACAAAAATAGAAGCGGGTGCTTTTGAAGATTGTACAAGTTTAAATTCGCTTGTAATTCCTAATGGCGTCAATACAATAGGATATGGTGCATTTGGCAACTGTACAAGTTTAAAATCCATTAAAATCCCCACTAGCTTGACAGAAATATTACATGGTCCTTTTTATAATGCTTCTTTTGATGAAGTTATTATACCTGCGACCGTAACTAAAATATGCACATCAGCTTTTAGAAGTGCATTTAATAATTATTGGACCGCCGAAATACATTACAAGGGAACTGAAGCGCAGTGGAATGCAATAACAATAGAAGATTATTCAGGTATAGAAGATTTAGACCCAGCAAATATACACTTTGATAGTGATAAATAGTATTTTATTCAGTTTATGGTTTTAGTGCAGTGATAGGAATAACATAGACTCCATCTGGACGTTTATAACCTGCATTAGACATCCCACATATAACACACTTAACAGCAGGTGGCTTGCCACCTGTACTCAACAAAGAGTTATCAATAGATAGAAGAGAAAAGGCAGTTTTATCTATTTTGTTTACAACAATCTAATTCACGATTACTATATGCTTTTCAAGTGTATTCGGTCAGATTTTGGGTTTTCATTCGGTCAGATTTTGGGTTTTCATTCGGTCAGATTTTGGGTTTTCATTCGGTCAGATTTTGGGTTTTCATTCGGTCAGATTTTGGGTTTTCATTCGGTCAGATTTAAAAAAAGCTTATATAAAATTAAAAATTAATTGTTAGTGATTGCCATCAACTCAAGCCAAATTTCATAAAAAGTTGAAAATGCAACTTAACAGTTATATAATTAAAATAATAGATAAAAAACTATTGTTTGGAGGAGATTTTAATTATGAAAAAAATATCTACTTTTTTAGTGGTTGTGTTTTTTGTCGTTTTATTGAGCCTAGCACTACTTGCAGGATGCGACAATCTCAAGAAATATACAGGACACACCGTTAGTTTCGAGATTTTTGATGGAAGAGTATCTGTTGCATCTCAAGAAGTTACAAAGATGACAAAGGCAACAATGCCAGAAGTTAGTGCGGATTTACTTCCACCATATGCTACAATTGATGGCTATACTCTCAATGGGTTTCCTTGGGATTTTGAAAAGCCTGTAACAGCTGATATGACACTAGTTGCAAACATTGTATTTGATTTTTCTAGCGCACTAAATGTTGATGATGCTGGAAGTAATGAATATGTTATTCAAAGCACAAAAGACGAATTTGATGACACATATCTATACATCCCAGGAAAAATCAACAACAAAACAGTTACAGTATCTCAAGTACAAAGTGTAAAGTAAATTGACCCCTTAATCTTTTTCTCTACTAATATGTTTTTGTTAACTCCTTTCATATCCAATCATTATCCCCCTAGGGGGATAAAATTTTTTACGCTACCATCGCTAACGC